>JBKJLF010000771.1:0-7184 GCA_046597185.1 Burkholderiaceae bacterium
TGGCTGAATGGCCATTGTTTTTCGGAGTGTTGTGTAATGATTAAAATTGCTGTCGTCTCATATAATGATGAAGCGCCATCGTCGGAGTTGGCTGCGGTGTTTGGGCCTGAACGTCAAACGATAGGTCGAAGCGAAGATAATTTTTTGGTGTTGCCCGATGCGAAGCATTATGTCTCGCGCACCCAGGCTGCGGTGTGGAGTGATGGTCAAAACCATATGTTGGTGAATTTGAGTCAGGCCAACCCAATTTCAATTAACGGGCAAGAAATCGAAGCCGAGCGCGATTATCCGATTCATGTTGGTGATCAAGTGCTAATTGGTTTGTATCGCTTGGCAGTTGAAGCCACCGAGGGCACCCAGGATGCGAGTGCCAGGGTAACGCCGGCGGTAGAGACATTGGCCGAAGGCGTGGTGCATGAAGTTCATGAACATGCCGATACGCAAGCGCTGTTGCAAGCCTTTTTGGATGGTGCCGGCATCGGGAATGTGCCCATTTCATCAGGTTTGACGCCGGAATTAATGGAAACACTGGGTAAATTGGTGGCCGCCTCGATCAAGGGCACGATGGATTTAATCGCTTTGCGCGCTCTGGTCAAGCGTGAAGTAAAGGCCGAAGTGACCATGGTGGTCTTGCGTAAAAATAACCCGCTCAAATTTTTCCCTGACAGTCAAACTGTTCTGATTCAAATGCTGCGCAAGAAAATGCCTGGCTTTATGACGCCCGATGAAGCCTTGATCGATGCCTTTTCTGATTTGCATGCGCATCAATTGGGCGTGGTGGCGGGGATGCGCGCCGCCATGGATGCGATGCTCAAACGCTTGCACCCGGTGAATTTTGAGCGCCGTCTGCCAGCACCCGGTTTTATGGACAAGATGATCGCCGCGCGCCCCAAAGCCCAGCTTTGGGAAATGTATGCGGAACAGTTTCGCGGCATTTCTTTAGAGGCAAAAGATGATTTCCAATCCTTGTTTGGCAAAGACTTCTTAAACGCCTATGAAAATGAAATTGAGCGCTACAAAGCTGGCAGCAAGCATGGATGAAAAGTCGGCGGTAAGTAACCAGGTGCATATGAATCTGAGCCAGGCGCAAGTGACGGCTCAGGGGCATCGGCCATCCAATCAGGATGCACTTGGCTACGCTTCGCAAGACGGTTTAATGTGTTTTGTCATGTCCGACGGGACGGGTGGGCATTCCGGTGGTGATGTCGCCGCCAAATTGGTGGTCGAGACGATTTTGGCGCAGTTCATGCGCGAAGCCTCGTTTGGTGCGCGTGCTTTGCGCTCGTATATTGATTGTGCCATCGTGAAAGTGGCGCAAAACAAGAAATTAAGTGATAAGCGCCGCAGCATGAGTGCCACCGTTGCAGCCTTGGTAATTGATCAAATTAACCGCTGCGCTTTGTGGGCGCATTTGGGTGATACCCGGGTGTATTTGTTCCGCCGCAATAAGTTGTTGTATATGAGTAACGATCACAGTTTAGCGCAGCGTTTTGTTGATGCCGGGTATGCCAAGGCGGAACAGATCCGCACCCACCCGCAACGCAGCGTATTGTATGCCGCCATTGGTGCTGAGGGTGATACCTTTCCCGAAGTAACCCGGGAAGCAGTGGATTTGATGGATGGCGATGCTTTTTTGATTTGTACTGATGGGTTTTGGGAATGGGTAGTTGAGGCGCAAATGGAACATGCGCTGTCAGTGGCACAAAGTAGCGAAGAATGGCTGGAATTAATGAGTAAAATTGCGGCCAGTAACGTGTTGGCTTCCGGCAAGGAGCGGGATAACTTTTCCGCGTTTACAATTTTGCTGCGTGAGCCGATTGGGGTAAGATAATTATGATTCTTAGACGATTCCAAATCCGACGAAATTTACCTATGTTGAGTCAACCTTGAAAACTGAAGAATTATTTTCCAATACCGTTGTGATTCCACCACATGCTGGCAGCGAGAACGCGCTCGCGGTCGGCACTTGCATGAGTGATTTTGAAATCACCGGTGTTTTGGGTGAGGGGGGCTTTGGTATTGTCTATTTGGCAATTGATCACTCTTTACAACGCACGGTGGCCATTAAAGAATATATGCCCGGCACTTTGTCCGGGCGTGGGGTCGATGGCAAGGTGCTGGTGCGCGCTGAGCGCCATAGAGAAACCTTTGCTGCGGGTTTGAGGAGTTTTATTAACGAAGCGCGTTTGTTGGCGCAATTTGATCATCCTTCCCTGGTGAAGGTGTATCGGTTCTGGGAGCAAAACGATACCGCGTATATGGCCATGCGCTATTACGACGGCCAAACCCTGAAAGACATCGTTTTAAATCGCCCAGAAATCGTGACGGAAGCATGGTTGAAATTCATCTTCAAGCAAATTTTGGAAGCGCTTGATACCTTATATCGGGCCAAGGTATTGCATCGCGACGTGTCGCCGGACAATATCATCGTGCAAAAAAATGGCGATGCCGTATTACTCGATTTTGGCTCGGCCCGGCAAATCATTGGGGATATGACGCAAGGCTTAACCGTCATCTTGAAACCCGGTTATGCGCCAGTAGAACAGTATTCGGATGATGCCTCGATGGCGCAAGGGCCATGGACGGATATTTACGCCTTGGCAGCAGTGATGTATTTTGCGATTGTAAAAGCACCCCCGCTCACCTCGGTGACGCGGATGATGAAAGACTCATTGGTGTTGCTGCAAGATGGCGTGCATGTTGGATTCAGCTATCGGTTTTTGGTTGCGATTGACAAAGGTTTGGCTTTGCAACCGGGTGATCGGCCACAATCGATGGATGAGTTCCGGCGTTTGCTGGGCATTGCGGCCTTTGCCTCCAGCCGCAGTTCGCGTTCCTCCGGGCGTAGTAGCAAGAGTAGTTCCGAATCCAATAAAGATGCGGAGGTGAGTAGTAAAACCTTGTCGCGTACACAGCGCGGCGTTACGCAGCCAGTTGCCAAGGGCAGTAGTTCGCGCTCGACCATTCTGGCGGCTATTCTGGCGATTTCGGCCTTGGGCTTGGCTGGGTACAATTGGTTTCGCATGTCGCCAGGCAGCATTGAAGCGAGTAGCTCAGCGTTGGCGCAAGCGAGTTCCACGTCCACCGCCAGTAGCATGGCCAGTGTGGCGATGCCGACCGCAACCCCCACCCCGGTTGCGATTGCCAGTGCAACACCCACACCCTTCGCCAGCCCCGTACCAACGCCGACTGCCAGCCCCACGCCTGCCCCGGTTGTTGTTGGTTCGATACCAATACCTGTCCCAGTTGCAAGTGTGGCAAGTACGGCAGCCAGCTCAGCCAGTGCGCGCGCCGCCAGTGTAGCGAACGCCTCTGCGAACGCCTCTGCGAACGCCTCTGAAACAGCATCTGCTAAAGTTGAGCAGGAACCGCCGCCAGCGTTTACAATGCGGGTTAATGTTGCGGTAAAGCCTTGGGGTGCGATTTGGGTGGATGGCAAGCAAGTAGGTGTCAATCCTCCCATGAAAAAAATCCTTTTGCCCGAGGGGAAACATCAAATCAAAATTATCAATTCGGCTTTTCCCGAGTATGTGCGGGAGTTTGAAGTGGTAAAGACGGGTAAGAAGCGGGTTGAACAAATTGATGTGGACTTTACCGCGACCCAAAAATGAATGGGGTAATGTGATGATGATGATAAAGAAAAGTCGTTTGTTTGTCGCCAGTGCGGTGTTGATTGGTTTGGTGGGTTGTGCCACCCCTGAGCCTGAGGTTACGTCACAGCCCGTTGTTACGCCCACTCCCAAGCCTGTGCCCACGCCTGTGCCTACGCCTGTGCCGCAGCCAGTTGTTCCCGTAGTCAGTGATGCCAGCGTTTTGAAAGAAGGCGTCGCCATGTACAATAATGGCGACTATAACGGAGCCATTAAGCGCTTGACTTCGGCCAATGAAATATGGGGGGCGACGGGCAGCCGTCTGGTGCAATTGGAAGCCTTGAAATATAGCGCCTTCAGTTACTGCGTGAGCGGGCGGCAACTTCAGTGCCGCCAGCAGTTTGAAAAAGCATTGAAGATTGATATCGATTTTGATTTGGCGGCCGGCGAGAAAGGCCATCCTTTGTGGGGGCCAGTGTTTACCAAAGTCCAAAAGGCCGCCCAAAAAGCGGCAGGAAAAGTGAAAAAATAAGTTTGACTAAGTTTAACTAGGTTTGACCAAGTTTAACCAAGTTTAACCAAGTTTAACTAAAGCGGCCAACTTGCATTGAAAGGTTACTAATGCTCAATCCCGCTGTGCAAAAAGTGGATGGCTGTACATGGGCCGCCTGGGTGTTGATGGCGGCTTTTTTGTTAATGGTCATGCTCAAAGGCTTATTGGGCGCATTGTTTGCCGCTTTGCTGGTGTATTCCCTGGTGCACCAGATCACGCCATTGCTGGCGCGCCGCATCAATAGTGAACGCGCCCGTCTGGTGGCCGTGGCAGCCTTGGCGAGCTTGGTGGTAACGGCCTTGTCGCTGGCGATTTGGGGCGTTATTTCCTTTGTCAACAGCGACGCTGGCAATGTCCAGCATATCCTTAAAAAACTGGCTGATATCATTGAGAAATCGCGCGCTCAGTTGCCTGTCTGGGTGCAAGAGAATTTACCCATTGGGGCCGACGCGCTACGCGATTCACTGGCCGATTGGTTTCGTGAACATGCGGTCGAAGCCAAAGCGGTCGGGGCCGAAGCCGGGCGTAGCATCGTGCATGTGATTGTGGGCATGGTGATTGGCATGATGGTGGCGGTGCAAGGCAGCCATGACCCGAAACGGATGGGGCGCTTCACGGTCGCCGTGGTGGGTCGCATGGCTATTTTGTATGGCGCATTTCGCGGCATGGTGTTTGCGCAGGTATGGATTTCGGGCATCAATGCTGTTATCATCGGCTTGTTCGTATTTGTCGTCCTGCCCCTGTTTGGCGTGTCTCTGCCCTTGACCAAAAGCCTGGTGGCGATCACCTTTTTTGCGGGTTTGTTGCCCGTGATCGGCAATTTGATTTCTAATACCGTCTTCATCATCATTGGTTTGGCGCATTCGCTGCAAATGGCGGTGGTGGCGTTGGTATTTATGGTGGTGGTGCACAAGTTGGAATATTTTTTGAATGCACGCATTATTGGCTCCTCGCTCAATGCCCACGCATGGGAATTGTTGGCCGTGATGTTGGTCGCCGAAACCCTGTTTGGGGTGCCCGGTGTGGTTGCGGCACCCGTATTTTACGCCTATGCCAAGCGTGAGTTGATTGCACTTAAGTTGCTTTGATGCTTTGATGCGGCGGGCCTGTCAGGCCCGCTCCTGGCTAGCAGCCTGTCGGAGCGATCTTGGAACGACCAAGTTGATCCAGGACTTCAACGATAAAACGGGCCAAATGATCAGATTCGACCCAATCATCCACGTTCGGCGAAAAAAGATTTAAGTCCTTGCCGCGATCGACTAATCAAGACTGATCAAATGGTGTTGCAATGCGAAGCGAACGATGCCGCCGACATCCTTGAGCCCCAGTTTTTGCATCAGTCGGCTGCGATAGGTATCGACCGTTTTGGATGATAGGCTGAGCCTTTTTGCGATTTGCACGCTGCTATTGCCTTCTGCCACCAGTTGCAGGATTTCACGCTCCCGCTTGCTCAGCGTGGCGAGCGGGTTCACGTCAGGGCCTTTATGTAATTTTTCCGCGACCACTTCGGCCACACTGGGGCTGAGAAAGCGTCGCCCTGCATCCACCACGTGTACTGCCTGAATGATCTCTTTGGCCGCCGATTCTTTGAGGATATAACCGTGGGCACCCGCCTCCAGCGCCTGAAAAACATGTTCGGCGGTGGAGCGCATTGACAAAATCAGGATGCGTACCTGGGGATTGCGTTCGCGGATTTGCCTGGCCGCCTCAATCCCGTTCATGTCCGGCATGTTGATGTCAAGGATCGCCACAGAGGGATTAAGTTGCCGGATCTGTTGCACCGCGTCGCGCCCGTTGGCGGCGTTGCCAACGACCTTGATTCCGGGGTCGGTTTCTAGCAGCCTGTCGCAGATAAGGCAAAAAAAGACTCAAAAATTAATCACTTGAGCGACAAAAAATGTATAATATTGCTTATAAATATTATAGATCACTTTTGCCATGACCAATTTCATCCCATCTACCCGCAACGCCTGTTTTTTATTCCCCCCAACACTGGATGATTTGGTTCCACCAGGCCAACCTGTTGAACCGATTCCCGGCCCAAGGGATAGCGACCAGATCAACCTGGCGGACGAAGAATCGCGCATCATGCACATGCCCGGTGGCGGGTGAGTGGACTCTGGTTTGCTTGGCGTGGAATTTGAAGCGTATGGCATCATTACGTCCAAAATTTGGATAAAGCAGGAAAATTAGCAAAAAACAAGGTAAAAAAACAATGAAAATGAACCAAATTGGTTGATATTACTAAAAGTATATGCATACTATGGCATAAGTCAATTTATATTAACTAATTTTTGTGCTAACCGCGACAGGCTGCTAGTGCCGCGCCCAAGATCAATAATGCATATTCATGACTATTACCCATGCTTTGCCCGACGCCTTGTAATGCGATTTAACGGATAGAAAACCAAGCGCATGCGTCAAAGTATTACACGTCAAAGCCTGCAAAATCAATCTAAATTTGATGTTTTGCATCCAAAAATAACTCGGGTAAATTGATTGAACCCATCAGCCAAACAACAAGCAAAGCCGTGATACCTTGCTGAAACCGTGTTTTCGGCTACAGAGCAAGTAGAATAGACGAGCAGTTATGTAATCGAATGTTGCCCCCAACCACCCATTTTGGAGTAGCTTAATGAAAAAATCCACCATCCTTATTGTTCTTGCCGCCGCATTTCCCCTTTGGGCCTACGCCAGTGACGACCACGCGCACGACGCGCAAGCGGTTGGCGATGATGTCATTGCGCAACAAAATGCCACCTTGGCGAAAAATACTGAAGGTAAAGGCTTCGGGCCACAATCGCCGCGCGATCTGGGTTCTGGCAAGGGCGAAAACCGCGTCATCTTCAGCACCGCCCCGGCCTATTCGAGCATGAATTTGTGTAACATCCATTTCCACAAAAGTGCCGAACACAAAGGTGGGCAATTCACCCACTATGCTGGCAACGGCGACGGCAAGGGTTACGGCACTGGCTACCAATACAATGGCAAATTGACCGAAGCCGAACTGGCCCCGCTCCCAGAGGCCGTGTGCAAAGGTG
>JBKJLF010000858.1:0-8416 GCA_046597185.1 Burkholderiaceae bacterium
CTGGAATACGAAATTGTCGGTTGGTTGGCAGAAATTGCACCAGGGGTTGAACTGCGCTATGAAACCGATTCAAAGCGCGATGCCGCGCACATTGAATTTAATTCTTTCCGGCCAACCAATGTAGGATTTGGCCTGAGTTATTGTCTGCCGATTCTGGCCGCGATATTGGGTTTGTCCGCTACTGTACCCAGCCAAGGCTGGGAAGAAGATTGGGGCGCAGCGTGGGAGCAGGGCAAGAACGAGCGTGGCATGCTGGTGATGATCGAAAACCCGGAAGCCCATCTCCACCCCAGCGGGCAAACTGCGCTGGGCCGCCTGATTGCCCTTGGTGCCAAGTGTGGCCTCCAGTTCGTCATTGAAACGCAAAGCGATCACTTGATGGATGGCATCCGAATCGCGGTAAAGGATGGCGATTTGACGCCGGAACAGGTGATGTTTCACTACCTGACCCGTAACCAGGAGGGCGAAACCGAGATTGAATCGCCCCAGGTGCATGCGAATGGCAAGCTATCATTTTGGCCGCAGGGTTTTTTTGATCAAACCATGAAGAACCGGACAAAACTGGCACGTTAACATGGATCACAATTTTGTACTCAATAGTCTTAGTTTTCCTGCTGCCAACGCGCAAATTGCGTTTGATTTATTGCTCGACAGCATGAAGGGCTTGATTGCGGTCGGTACACCTGATGATCGGCGCGCACTGTATTCCGATCAACAGCCGGGCATTGGCCACTGCGTAATTGCGCCCGATACCACATGGCATGATTTTTTGGCGCAACTGAATCAAATCGATGAACAAGACCTGCAATTGGCTTTGCTTGAAATCGAAGACAAGACGCCGATGTTCGATTTTGTCAGCGATGACCAGATTGAAAAAATTGCCTCGGTCGCCTTCTATTTTCCTGACGAAGCCTATACCGGTTCCATTGATATTCTTGCCATGGCGTGGGAGCTTGATGCCATATTGTTGAGCATCGCCACCGCCGAAAAATGGTGTGCCAGTGAAATTGCATTTGCGCAATTCACAACCGCCAAGCATCCCACTGAGCATTCCTGGTTTCGCAATCTTTCGTGCAGGGCGCACGGGCTGGCCTTAAATCGGCAATTATTAGACCTGCTGAATAAATCGTTGGTTGAAACCTTCAAGACCTGCCATTTTTCTGAACATTTTCTGGATTGGGTCAATCAACTTGCTGCTGACCTTCAGGCCAGAATCCGTGTCAAGTTGGCATTGGCAGAAAGCAAGCAGTTTCAAGGTGGCAAACCCTTGTTTGACACGCTGACAGGTGATGATGCGGCGGGTTTGCGGGAAATCCGCTTTAGTGCAGTGCAAGGTGGGGCAGTGCGTATATTGTTTGACTTTTTGCCATCCGGTAAGCCAGCGATCCTCGTTGGGTGGATCAAGAAAAGTAATTCGGATGGGTATACATCGGCGATCATTGCAGCAAAGCCGTTATTGAAGGCAATGAAGAAGTTGGAAAACGCTTGATGCTTTGCAGCGAAGAGCATATTAGGCCTTGTGGGCTTGGCCAATCGTTTGGCGCTTAAGTAAAAAAAAAGCCAGTGCGCCAGGCATTGGAAAAGCTTGCCGGGTCGATTATTTGGGTTACACTTGGGAATGTCATCCAACCCATTTTATGCGATCAATCATGGATCAACGCTTGCTCGATTCACTCGCCCACGCCAGTAGTGCTGATTTATATCAACTGATGTGGGTGATTCAGCATCTTCTGGAAAGTCCCGCGCGGACTGGCGAAATTCAACAGCGCCTGCATGTGGGCATGCAGGTTCGCTACTTTGCCAATCGCAAGATCGCCCTGTGTCGCGTGACGGAATTGCGGCCAAACAAGGTTGCGGTGCAGGATTTGCAAACCAACCGCTACTGGGTGCTACCTTACGCGGCGATTGTGCTCGACGAGGATGAGCCGGGTGCGCCGCCAGTAGCCAAACCGATAGCGGCGCTGCAAGTGGAGCGCAATCATTTTCAGGTGGGCGATACGGTTAGTTTTACCGATAAACACCAGAACCAGCGGGTGGGCAAGGTGATGCGGCGCAATGAAAAAACCGTCACCATCTATTGCAATGGCGATAGCTGGCGCGTGCCCTGGCAGATGTTGACCAAAATTGTGGATATCTGAGTGCCCGGTTTGGGGTAAAACGATTCTAAATCGAGTCTAAAATGAATTTTAAGTGTTGCGCTGGGCAGGCGGTTTAATCGTTTTTTTGAAAATCAATGATTTTTAATCGTTTTTGGGGCGGAATAATCAAAAATTTGGGGAATGGGCTGAAAATAATCAAAATTTTTTGATGGGGCTGGCCCTGGGCGTGAAACTCAAATTTCGGGTGGACTTGTATTTTAATGTGAAGGGCTATAAACTAGTCAGATGACTAGTTATTTGAGGTGTTATTATGAAGACATGGCCTGTACAAGATGCTAAATCCCGGTTTAGTGAGTTATTGGATGCTTGCGTCAGCGAGGGGCCGCAATTGCTTACGCGGCGCGGCATTGATACGGCAGTGGTGGTGCCATTTGCCCAGTGGCAGCGCATGGTGAGTGCGGCGCGGCCATCGTTAAAGAGCTTACTGCTTTCCGGGGAAGGGCGATTTGGTTTGGATTTGCCGCCACGCGGCCAAGCCCGGCGTCGTCCGGTAACGGAAAATTGAGCTGACCATGTATCTGCTCGATACCAACATCGTTTCTGAACTGCGCAAGCCGCGCCCACACGGCGGGGTGCTCGCCTGGCTTGACGCGATTGAGGAGTCGGATCTTTATATCAGCGTGGTGACGCTGGGTGAAATCCAGGCGGGTATCGAAATCACGCGTGAGCAGGATGGGGACAAGGCTGCCATCATTGAGGCCTGGGCCAACCAGCTTGCCGCCAGTTTTAACGTGATTCCGATGGATGCGCGCTGCTTTCGGCAGTGGGCAAAGCTGATGCATCGCCAATCCGATACCATTTATGAAGACGCCATGATTGCGGCGACTGCACAGATTCACAAGCTTACGGTGGTCACCAGAAATATCCGTGATTTTGAACGCTTTCAAGTGCCGTTGTTGAACCCGTTTTTATACCCGAATACGGCGTAATTGCTTAGGCGCTGCCCACATTGAGGCAAATGCCGTAAGTGCTTGATAAAAACACGAACCCACCTTGCCCGCTATGAATTTGACTCCAGCACAGCGCCGTTTCGCCGCCATTCCCGCGCATACCGTCCGCACCACTTTCACCGGAGGCGGGTTGGCGGCCGACCTTGGGCTCGTGCTACTGCGCGGCGTCAATCTTCAGATCGGGTTGACCAAACACATTGCCGCTGCCTTGGCTGATCGCCGCCACGTCAGGTCTGCCGCGAACCGCCCACAAACCCGCTTCCATACCGCTGCCTGCTTTTAAAACACCCACAACGACGAATGGGTAGGGCTGCGGGTTTTACAACTGATGGGGAATTTGTTGCACGAACGGCGACTTATCGCATTTTACTGGATTTTAACCCGCTGCAATTGCGCAAGAGGCTTGGTTTACTGGATAATGCAACGGTAGTAACAAAATTAAACTGTACCGACCATGCTGGTTTTGCCAACGCTAATATCCATGACTACACCCGCCACCGTTTTTATTAGCTACGCCTGGGAGAGCGATGCCTTTCGCGCGCAGGTGAAGGCATTGCGTGATTATTTGCTCTGCAACGGGGTCGTGGTGGTGTCGGATTTTGATCATGGCATCAAACCGTCTGAACTGGGCTGGACGACGTGGATGCAACAGACGATTGAAGATGCGGCGGTGGTGCTGGTGGTGTGTTCGGCCTCGTATAGGCCGCGCTTTGAAAAACGTGCGCCGCCCACCAGCGGCATGGGTGTGGCGTGGGAAGGCGCGATTATTACGCAGGATTTGTATAACACGGCGCAGCGCAATAACAAGTTTTACCCGATCTTCCCTGATCCCTTCAATTTTGAATATTGCCCGAAGGCGTTGCAGCCCTGGAGCTGTGGACATGCGTTTCCATCAAAACAGGCCGATGTGCTGGCGCTGGTGCAACAGTGCATCGGCCTGCCCACCAGCGCGGTGCTGGCAGGCGCCAGTGTGGCGGGGGCGCATGGGGCTGACCCGCAAAATCTGCATAACCCCTACAACCCATGGCAACCTGCGCTGGCACCGCGTTTTTTTGGGCGCGAGGATGTGCTGTATGCCTTGCACATGACGCTGGATGAAAAGCGTAGCGTGTCGATTGTGGGGGACAGGCGTATTGGCAAATCGTCCTTATTGCTGGCCTGGCAAACCCGCGCCCAAGGTTTGGGGCGGGTGGTGTGCTTGGTGGATGGGCTGCATGCTGGCATGACGACTTGCCGTGGCGTGGTGTACGCCATTACCGGCCAAACCATAGCAACCGATGACGCCGAAAGCGCCGCCAACGCGCTGGAACACTGGACGGCACAGCTTGTGGTTTTGCCGCCCTTGGTTTTGCTGGATGAAGCGGAAAGCGTGCTGGAGCATTTGCCGCATCGATTTTTTGAGCGCCTGCGTGGGTTGGTGGGGCAGGGGAAAATTTGCCTGGTGTTGGCGACGGCGCGCCCGGTGGACCAAGTGTTTAAGGCGGTCGGGCGCACTTCGCCGTTTGCCAATTTGCTGGAGATAAAAAGCCTGGGTTTGTTGGATCAGGCCGCTGCCGAGCACATGCTGGCACTGGGCGCGGGCAGGCTGGATCAGCGCTGCCAGGCGCTGATGCGCGCCTGGGCCGGGCGGCACCCGTTCTTTTTGGCGCTGTGCGGGCGGCGGCTGTGGGATGCCTGCGCCAGCGCTACACCATTGGAACAGGTGATGGATGAATTAAATTTTGAGGCACAAGGGCGCTTTAATGAACTTTGGGCCATGCTCACGGCTAGGGAGCAGTTGACCTTGAAAAAACTCGCGGCGGGTGAGGCTGTCAGCACCACGGGTACGGCGCTGCGCGTGCGCGGGCTGGTGGTGGCGGGGGCGCAGGGTGATGAATTGTTTGGGGAGGTGCTGGGCTTATGGCTGAAGAATTGCGAATGAACACCACGAACGCCCAATTGCCGGGGTATTGGCATTTTGTTTGGATGTTTTTTATGCAGCCGCTGACTTTGCATCAACGGTTAAAGGCTTGTGGTATTGAGCAGTCGGATGTGGCGGGGCGGGATTGGTGGCGACAGCGCAAGCAGCTTGGGCCTGTGTATTCGGGCTATATGGTGAGATTGCTGTTTGTGTTGGTGGCGGTGCCGGTGCTGGCTTTTTTGGGGGCTTTGCTGTTGGGGGGGATTTTTCATATTCCGCTGAATGTGCCAAAAATGGTGGTCGGCGTGGTGGTCGGCGTGGCGTTCGGCGTGGCGTTAGGCGTGGCGCTCGGCGTGGCGGGCGGCGTGGCGCTCGGCGTGGCGTTAGGCGTGGCGCTCGGCGTGGCGGGAGGCGTGGCGCTCGGCGTGACGTTCGGCGTGGGGTTCGGCGTGGGGTTCGGCGTGGTGGGCGGCGTGAAGGGAGACGTGGGGTTCGGCGTGGCGTTCAGTGTGGTGATCGGCGTGGCGCTCGGCGTGGCGCTCGGCGTGACGGGCGGCGTGGTGGGCGGCGTGGCGTTCGGCGTAGCCTTTCTGGCCTCGTATTTCCGGCTGATATTTTACCCATTTGAACTACTTTGCCAGCTCATCGCCCAACTCCGCCATACGCCAGGCGCATCCCCCTGTTTCTTTTCCCCATTGCTGTACCACGACATGGCGTATCTACCCTATCCATTTTTGGCGCAGCAAATCGTTGCAGTGGCGCAGACCAACCCGGCGCTGGCGCAAAAATTGATCCATATCGCCAATCGCTCGGCAGGGCAAAAGCGTGCTGCCGCACTAGCGGTAGTCACCTTGCGCGCCCAGGAAATGCAGCAGCAGGTAGCGGCCAAGCGCTTTGCCGATCTTGCCGAATTACGCGGCCAGTGGTTGCCCGGCACCGATACCGACAGCACCTTGCTGCGCAATCTGGCGCAAGCGGCACGGTTTATGCTGGCGGGGCTGGGCGCACTTTCGCCGCACATCAGCCTGCAACATTTCGACGCGGCGGCGCAGCAACTGCACGCGCTGGACAATCAATTATTGACCGCAAAAGAACCAATTGCGCCTTTATTGCCGCCACTGCTGGCAAGCTGGCGCGAGGTGCTGGCCTTGGCGCGTAGCGAGGCTGCGGCCAAAGCGCAGGCCATGCTGCCCAACCCTTTCGTGGTGGGTAATCCGCTCAGCCCGGAAATGGCCTGGGGCCAAGCCGTATTTCGTGGCCGCGCAACCCTCATCGCGCAAGTGGAAAGCATTCTGGCCGACCAGCACAACACCAGTTCAATCGCGCTGATCGGGCCACGCCGTTGCGGTAAATCTTCTCTGCTCAATATGCTGCGCGTGATGCTGCCCGACACCATTGTGGTGCAGTTCGATTTGCAAGCCAACCCGGTCGATAGCCCCACCTCGTTTTACCGGGCGCTAGCCGCAGTCGCCGCCGCGCAAGCCCGGCACGACCATCGCCTGCAACTACCCGCGCTACTGTTGCAAAGCGCACAGGGCGAGCCAATCGCCCCCATCGAAGCCTTAAAGCACTGGCTAGACCAACTGGCACAATTTGTGGCAAGCCAGCCCGCCCAGCAGCGCATCATGATCTGTATTGACGAGTTTGAGCGTCTGGAAGATTTGTTCCCGCAGCAAAAGCGCGAGCTATTGCAATTGATGGGCTTGTTCCGCGCCACCATTCAGCATAGCCGCCGCGTGCGCTTGCTGGTGGCAGGGGCGGCACCGTTTGCCGAATTGGGCAGGCTGTGGAATGATCACTTCATCAATCTGCGTGAAATGCGGCTGGGTTTTTTGGATCAGGACACGGTACTGCAATTGTTGACCCAACCCATCCCCGAGTTTCCACCCGGCGCGATTAGTGCCGAACTGGCGCAGGCGGTGTACCAGCGCAGCCGGGGTCAACCCTTCCTGACCCAGGTGTACGGTTACGCGCTGGTAGAAACGCTTAACCGCAGCAAACGCCGTAGCGCCACGCTGGACGATCTGGCCCAGATCGAGCCGGAAATCTTGCGCAGCTATGCCTATTATTTCCGTGGCATCTGGGATGACGTACCCGCTGCCGGGCAGACGGCGCTGCTGGCGCTGGCAGAAGGCGAAAGCGTCACACTGGAGCGCGAAACCCAACGCTGGCTGCGCCGCCGCATGCTGGTGGATGAGGCGGGCCAACTGCTGGTGCCGCTGTTTGGGCGCTGGATTCGGGAGAAAGACGAGATGGTGTGATGTGCCAAAGCACTGCTTGTTGCAAGGCGGGTGTTGCCAGCCGGGCATTCGTATCAACCGATTTAACCGGCGTTGTTCAAACTGGCTGGCGCACCGCGCTATGGTTATTCACTTGAATTGAGCTAATAAAGAGCGCCGCGCAAGCGCGCAAAACTGGTGCAAGTGAATTAGCGAGGCCCATGCTAATTTGACGTTATCGTTACCACCACGTTCAAACTTGTCATTGCAACCATAATAGTTGCAGAAAAACCGAACTGTTATGGTAAAGATTTGCCTGAATTGATTCTATTTAAATTTTGCCGTCCCCTGTATCATTCGCTTAGCTACCTGGTGTCAGCGTGAAAGTCCAGTGAATGTGACTAACGTAGATTGAACGGGACTGAAATTTACCTCAAATTAAAGGGAATCGAAATGGGCAAGAACGCGCAAGTTGTGCAGAAATTGTACGTGGCTTACTTTAATCGTGCCGGCGATGTCGGTGGCTTGCAGTATTGGGAAAACGTGGTAAATGAGCAAAATGGGAATACTTCTCTCATTAGCGCGGCTTTTTCTCAATCGCAGGAATATCAGGCCGCTTATGCTGGCTTGAGCAACCAACAAATAGTCAATCGTGTGTATCAAAACCTGTTCGGGCGTGATGCGGAATCGGGTGGCTTGAATTATTGGAGCGATCTACTCGACCGCCACGCCATCACTATCGATAACGTCGTCACCACTATTTCCAATGGCGCGTTGGGAACCGATCTGACAGCGTATAACGCCAAGGTGAGCGCTGCTGGCATATTCACTGATAGCTTGATTGCGACCGCCACTTCTAGCGCCTACGATGGCGTTGCCGCTGCGCAGGTGGCGAAAGATTTCATCAGCTCGGTGTCGAATTCTGAATCTTTGGCCAGCGCCACCACGGCAGTAAATCTGCAAGTGACGCTAGCCAATTTGGTGGCCGCACACATCACCCCGCAAACTTTTAACCTGACCACAGGCCCTGATAGCTTCATTCCTGGTGCGCAAAAAAGCTTGGGTGGCAATGATGTTTTTAATGCTATTTCCATCGGCGTTGATCAGGCACTGAGTGGTTTCGATACAATTGACGGGGGGGCGGGCACGAATACCTTGACTCTCACCTCACAGACCGCTTTCCCTGTT
>JBKJLF010000887.1:0-2567 GCA_046597185.1 Burkholderiaceae bacterium
TGGGGTCAATGGTGTCAGACTCGATTAATCAAAAACTCTTTTGATCTTCTGGCCCCGCCTCTGGCCGTTGGCACGACGCGTAGCCCCAATTGTTTTTGGATCATTTGCTTAAAGTGAGCGGAACCCAGCGACCACCGCTTATTGGTTGCATCACGGTTCGTCGCCGATTCCAATTTTTCAAGAAAGAATTGCTAATCTTCCGACGCTGCAAAAATCAATCCAGTCTGAGCCCATTGACCGTTGAACGCATGATCGGCATCGAAAAATAAATTAGGTGTCAAGCAGTTTCAGACATCGCGCTCACGATCCATTTTTCTTTTGGCGTGGGCAGTTTCATTGAAGATCGTGACCGCATCATTGAGCGCGTAGCGGGATTCTCCCTTGTCAAAATCTGCCGTCAATGCGTAGTCGGCAATTTTTCTGATATCGCGCAATCTGCGCAATTTCCGCGCCAAAATTTGTGCTTCCATGCGGCCAGTACGCGCAGCACCTTTAGCCCAAATATCCACCGCATCAATAATCGCTTGATGCGAACCCTGGGCACGCAAGTGACTTGCATCCGGTACCAAGTCACGGCAGTACGCGGTGCGTTTCATGCAATGCGGCATAATAAGCGCGTGACGCTGCACTGCGAAAATCCGATTCTGTTTCGGCGCTACCCTCATACAATCGGTTCGCAGTAGCCAGAATGTCTTTTGGCTCAATACTCATATTGGTTGGCGCTTTTGCGCCAGTAATCCAAGCCCAGCCAAAAGGCACTGGGTGAAAAGTCGGGCACTTCTTGAATCAAGTACCGAGCCAATTGGTCATCAAGCTCATAAATTTCCTCGAAAGGCAAATTGAGCGGGATTTTGAAAAAACCGATATTGTCTTCCAGATCTGCACGGGCGTTAAATGCCGGGGCGCGAATCTTTCTTTCTCGCAAGAAAGAAAAAGCAATGGCGCTACATTGTTCGGTATGCGCCTGAGTGATGTTATTTGATTGCAAAACCTTGCAAATATCCGCAAGCTGAAAAATGTTGACGCTGGATTTCCCACACAATGCCATTTTCGCGCAGAGGGTCTGCGCGGTTTCAAATTGGCAGGCCAGCATGGCAGCTTTGATGGCGTCTTCGATGCGAGACAAATTGGTCGGTTCCAACGCACTTGCCTGGCACATTTGTTCAAGCGCCAGATCTGGTCTGGCAATTAACTGGAGGGTTGAGCCGTAATTGGTACGAACATCGGCTTCTGGCACGATGTTTAATTGGAGCAAATTCTTGAAGTATTGATGCACCGCCGCTTCATCCCATTCCAGCGCGGCAATGATGCCAAGTGCGGTGTATGCCGATGCCACATCCGAATTAAGTGCGCTCTTTGCATCACGTTTCATTCTGGCCAGCGTAAAAGCGGATGGCTGGTCGCGATTAGCGGCTGCTTGGGCCAACATGTCAAATACGTCGGCGGCTTTGCTTTTTGCGATGGCGGCATTCATGATTGAATTTTTTGAACGAGAATGACAAATTCGTCATGATTGGTCTGTGGTGATTGCTGGATTTTAGCATAAAACAAAGCGGGGGCCGCTTGATAACAGGTAGCACAAGGTCTTTTTCATGTCTTCAGGATGCCGACAGCAGATGCATGCTTTTTATGCATCTGTCATGTTTTTGAAATCATCGCCCACCATCAACCAGCCACCCCGCCTCACCCGCCAGCCGCAATCCCGGCAATTTCAGCGCTTCTCCACTCGCTACACCATGATTTTGCCCAAACTGCGCGCCATGGGCATCAAATTGCTTCAACTGCTCAACCAAACCGCTAACATCGGCTACCGCAAGTTCCGGTTTCACCAGGCTGGCTGGCAGCGTCAAATCCAGTCCCTGCCGCAGGTCGCCGCGCTGTTCCACATCAAACGATGCAATCGCTTGTGCCAACTGCCCCACCCTGGCACCCAGATTGGGCGGGCTTGCCTGCGCCACACTGTTAGCGGTGGCAGCGGCTTTATCGGCGGTGAACCAGACATCGGCAGTGGCATGGGTGCTGCCGTCCGTGCTTTGGTAGCTGGATGTCAAACCAACCCAATTGCCATTGTTCTTGACGGCCGTGGTTTGCGCCACCACATTCAGTTGTGCCACGCCCAAGGACGCCAGCGTATGTAATTCATTGGCCTGGCTCACCCCGTCAGCATTGACATCGACCCACACCCGCAAATCGGTATAAGCACTATCCAATTGGTTGATCACGGCATCGCCATTGTTGTCCAGCGCTGCAAGGGCGGCATAGCCATCGGCGGCTTTGCTGCCTGCATTTATTCCCTTGTCCAAGCGGGTTTCAGTACCAAACAATTCGCCACCATCATTGATGATGCCATCGTGATTACGATCCAGTGCCAGCAAACCATCGCCGCCGCCAACCCAACCGGTCTGCACTTTATTGCCTGTGGCAAACAAATCAAATTGCACGCCCGTCAACACGCTCAGGGTCTCAATACCATTGCCGTTCAAATCAAGGATGATCGGGCTACCCGCCGGTAACACCGCCGACTGGGCGGTGGTCAACACGGCGCGTTGTCCGACCGTTAGCGCATC
>JBKJLF010000072.1:0-24521 GCA_046597185.1 Burkholderiaceae bacterium
GACTATGTTCAACAGAATTTCTTCACGAAGCCCGCCATGTCGGCCATCCGACCGCGTTTTCGCGCTGTCGCAAGCTGCCCTTGCCGACACTGGCCGCCATCATGCTGACGGGCATGCGCATGAGCGTCCAGGCCGAACTGGACACCTTCTTCGCCCATCTTCGCCAACAGGCCCAGTTGATCCACGAGGTGTCCGAGCAAGCGTTTGCCCAGGCGCGCGCCAAGCTGGCACTGACCGCTATTGCCGGCCTCAACAACTGGCTAATCGCACGAGCCGAAAAAGACGGGTTTGTGTCGCTGAGCTTTACCACCAGCGCTGGGGCATTGAGGAGGCGTTCAAGCGGCTCAAGCACCGACTTAATCTGGAGCACGTCACCGGATTGACCCAGCAAGCCGTGGCCCAGGATGTCGCCGCCAAAATCGTCTGCGACAATTTGCAGGCACTCGTCGCCCTGACTGCACATGCCGACGCCGATCTACCTGACAGCCGCCGCGTCAACCACGCCTACGCCCACACCGCGCTCAAGCCGTTGTTGCCCATTCTTCTGCTTGGCGGAAGGATCGGTCGAAAGGTCGGCAAGCTACTGCGGGGGATGCTCGACTTGATTGCCGCACGAACCTATCGCCATCGTGAAAATCGCTCAAAACCACGAAATGCAGGTCGAAAACCGCACAAGGCCATGAGTCAGAAAAACTGCTGAAATGTCTTAACTTGGGTGGATTGGGTTGCGCCGATGTGACATTGCCATATTGGGATTTCTCCACCATATTAACTACCCCCAATTTCGTACCGGAGTTGTTAACCCAAGCACCTTTTGCCAGGTATACAGTGCCAGTAGCTTTGTGTAATGGTTATCCAACCCCGTATACCACCACACGGTTTTCTGCAAGCCAGATTGCCAGCAATTTTGCCGCTTATTCGGTGATGCCAGATTTAGCTCGGGCCGCCCAAAAAACCACTTTTGAAACCTATAACGGCATGATTAGTTCGGCACCGAATAACACCGAGATCGCTGCGCACGACGCCGGACATGTTTCCATTGGTGCAACCATGGCCGATCAAAACGTCGCAGCTTTTGATCCCATATTCTGGCTCTACCATTGCAACCTGGATCGGCTGTATTGGGAATGGCAACAGGGTATGCAAGCAACCGATCTTAACGGGTTGTTGAGCACGATTACCAGCACACAAAGCCGCAACATCTTTACCATTCCGGTATTGGAAAGTCTGGCACCCATGGCGGTAGCCCCCTACAATCTCTCCACGATTTCTACTGTCGATTCAATTAGTTCCCTTGATGTGGCCTATGCAGCACCAACTACCAGTGGCAATATTCCCGCCAATGCCACAATGGCAGTGGAAACCAAAGGCAAAACCAGTGCTTCGAAAAAATTCTTTATGAAAACCGATAAGGTCAATGTCCGCGTAAAGGGTGTCAATCGTTTGAAAATACCAGGCAGCTTTAAGGTTCACCTGTTGAAGGACAACAAAGTTGTGGCCTCCCGAGCTTTCTTCCAACCTATAGAAGCGCATAAATGCGCCAATTGCGTTGAAAATGCGGTGGTTCACTTTGATTTTGAGCTTTCCATCAATGAGGCAGGTGGTGGCCAGTTTGGCATTTGGGTTGAGCCGCTTGATCACAGTTTGTTTGGTGATCATTTCCCCCACAAGCTAATGGGCAATCCGACGATCAATGCACGTTTGTTGATGACCACCGAGTAGCTACAAAATCGAAATGGCGACAGGTTTTCCCAAATAGTCCGGTCGCCATCCGCTCACTCATGTGCGTTTATATTGAGGATGGATATTGTGAAACTCTTTAAAAATTTTGTCACCTCTGATATATATACATCCTTCAATCGACTTATCCAATTTCCGCATACGCACCCTATTGGGGTAATTTTTTAATTAGCATAGTAGCAATAATTGCACCTGTTTTGCCTCGACATTTCCATGGCAATTGGCTGTGGGCATGTCTTGGGGCTGGCAGCATGTCTATTGCCGCCAAGGTAGCCAATCATTGTAGCAACACGAAGAGCTTGCAGCCGTATATTTGGTGCGTGACATTGCTTGGTGTCGCGATGGGAATCGACTTTTGGCATATATCGCCGGAGATTATTCTCTCTTTGTGTAGTACTGGTACCAATCAGCATTTTATCGCCATAATTATGCAACATATTGCTACCCATTTGCGCTGGTTTCCAGTAAGTAGCTTAATCATGCTCAGCATT
Organism: Burkholderiaceae bacterium; assembly: GCA_046597185.1. Lineage (GTDB taxonomy): Bacteria > Pseudomonadota > Gammaproteobacteria > Burkholderiales > Burkholderiaceae_D > CAMBDR01. The sequence continues at coordinate 2,232 of JBKJLF010000072.1, forward strand.
GTATGGGCAAACACGAGTGACTGGTCTGTACCTGTTTTCAGATCAAGCTATCCAGATTCATTACTTATTATTACAAAACGCCATTTTCTGAGCGGTGTCATTGGCTCATGTTGTATGTTGGGTTTGATGGGTATCACCATGACGATGATGCTAACATTGTCAGAAAAAGCACGGTTAAGTATGGGTGGCGACGGCATTGTTAGTGCCATGATATGTGGCATGGCTTTATATCATATATTAGCCATAGGTTGGAGCAGGTTGTTGCAGGGGTCGCGGTCGGCAGGAATACCATAATCGAGCCAACTCTAGCTCACAGTTCGCGGTCAAAGGCAACAGTAGCAGCAGCAACAGGACATCCACGTTTTCAACAACGGGACATCCACGTTTTCGTTTTTTCTGCAGCCAGCATCGCCCTTATTTGAACTGATCAAACACGCCCCTTGCCTGCGCAAGGCACAGCGGCGGTTCGTAAGTGCCATGGTAATTGCCATAGTAGGTAGCAAACGCCGCCGAAGTAGGGTCGGTGGGGGCCTTGCCGCCAGGCCCAAAGATTGCCTGCACCGTGGCATCCACATCCACTGAACTGACGGTATTTTGATTACGACTATCAAAATCCGCTTTCATCACATTCTGATGAACCCTGGGCGATATGGTTGGGTCACCCGCGCCGCCACACAACACCACCCGGGCTTTGGGGTTCCATCCCAACAGATCGTTCTTTTTGGCGTCAAGGAAGAGTGGAGAATTGTCATTGGTGCGCACATCGGCCGAAAATGCCGCCTTGATTACCGCATCCTGCGCCTGATTCGGCGTTTCGCCATTCGCACCCGGAAGCCGCCCCGAGGTCACCAGCGTGGTGAAAGTCAGGGTGGGGCTAGGCAGCAGCGTTTCGATATAGCTATCGTAGGGCGAATTAAAAACGGTGGACGGAGTACTGTAAATATTACCGTAGACCTTTTGATAGGAGGTGATGACGTAAGGCGTAAAAAACTGCGTACCTGCAATTGCTTGGGTAACCTTCAAGGAAGCTGAAAGATTATACGGGCCAGCCAGATGGGCACCAACCACAACATTGATTTCGGCAGCGTTATCGCGTTCAATGGCGCGGTGTGCGGCCATGGATGAATGGCCACCTTGAGAATACCCGGTCACCATCACCTTGCCTGACAAAGAAGCGCCCACGGCAGAGGCCGCATTGCGCGCCGCGCGGATCGAATCGATCACCGAACTGGCCTCGGAATCGGCATGCAGATAGGGGTGGTAAGTGTAGGCTGACTTGGCAAAGCCAAGGTAGTCTGTCGCCACCACGGCATAACCTTGGGCGGCAAACATGGCGGCCAAAAGAATGGTTTGGCTATCGGTCGGATCGGCCAGGGTATGCGGCTTTTGCACGTCGGTGCCCTTGGCATAGGCGATGAGTGAAGCGGGGGCGGTACAGGTTCCGGCGGGCACCAACATCACACCGGAGGCATTGGTTTTCTCGCCCTGTACACCAATCGTATTGTAATTCAGTGCCACTACCTTGACATCGCATTTGGCCATGCCGGAGAGCGCCTGCAGGCCTGAAGCGGCGGTGGCGGCATTAATCTGCGCCACGCTCAAGGTTGCCATCACGTTGGCGGCCTCAACCAAAGTGCCACGCACTTCAACCGGTGGCGGGTTGCTGCCACCGCAGCCAAGCAGTAAGCTGGCCGTTGCGATTGCAGTAAATGGGACGGGGGCGAGACGAATAACTTTCATTGTGGCACTCCTTCAATGGAATAGTGAACTTGAGTTGCATTCTGACCAAGTATCATATGCCAATTATGCAAATGATTCGAAAAAATTTCGCTTTCAGGCACAATTTCGTCCACTCACAACAACGGAAAGAATCAGCACTACCAACAGCGTTGCATCCTCCTGTGAAAAATCCAAGTCCGCAAACACACCGCGTTTCATACACATTTTAACGTCAGTCGTTCTTGCACATGTGCTAAACTTATGCGAATGCATCCAGCTTGTACGAGGTGCGTCATGCAAACAGAACAATACGAAGGCGAAGTCACTGCCATTGGCGAAAACATCGGCATTGTGCCGGATGCAGCAATGCACGCCCCTGTTGGCCCACAAGATTGCGGTTCTCTGAAAGGACGCCTGATGAGATAGCTTCGTAGTCACGCCACCAAGCGCACCGTGCGCCCCGCACGCGTGGCCAGCGTGACCAACATATCCAGACTGAATTTATCACGCTTATTGCGCACCAAATCCGATACACGCGATTGCCCGATACCAAGCTCCACCGCTGCTTCGGCTTGAGTCCAGCCTTTGGCGGTAATCGTCTCGCGCAGGCGCGCCATCAACTCGGCACGCATTGCCAACAGCGTGGCTTGCTCCGGTGAAAAGCCCAAATCCGCAAACACATTGCCGGATGATTCTGTGATTTCCTCATTCATTATTCATGCTCCAATTTGTTGATAGCGTCTTATTGCCAACTCAATGTCTTCACGTCGTGTTTTTTGCGTCTTTTTCTGAAAAGCATGCAGCACATAAATGGATTCAGGTCGCTTTGCCACATAAAGTACTCGCCATTCGCCCAATACATGTATGCGTAGTTCATATACGCCGACGCCAATAATTGAGCATCGGCTTAAAGTCGCTTGGCATCAAGCCACGCTGTACCGCATCCAATTCAAAACCCACTTCGCGCCGTACTTCAGCAGGGAAGCCACGCAAGTCATCAATGCTTGCGCCAATAAAACGAAGTTTTTTCATCTTGTTCATTATCGTGACTTGTCACAAAAAAATCAAAGTATTTCGATAAATTTTCGATTGGAAGCCGAAATCATTTGGCTTGGAAACGTGATCACTGTATTTTCAGCCATAACATAAATCAACGCCGCCCATTCCTCTGCCACAAATAACAATACCCCTCCGCACCCTCCAAATTCGGCCCCGCTTTGCCATCCGCGCCCACCACCCGCACCCAGCCATTGGGCTTTTCCCTGGTCGGCTGTTTACCGCAATTGGTATGCACCCAATGCACGCCCAGCCTGCCATCGTTGTTATACGGCTTCCCACACAGCGCTATCCGGGTATTGGCCTTCAACACGCGCAGCGATGAGGGCACGTCTTCCTGATTTTCCACATAGCTTTGCGCAAAAACATTGGCGATATTCACTTCATAAGTTTTATCGCTGCCATCGGGCTTCATAAACAGTTTGGTGTGCGACAGTTTGACGCCCTTGATGCTGCCATTATTACGCCGCTCGGGCTGGTACTGCGCACCTTGCGTCACCGTACCAATAAAAAACGTGCCCTGCCCGGCCTCGCAACTGCTTTTATCATCAGCCCATGCTGCGCCAACACTGCACAGCAGCAATACCGCCCCCAAGCCGGATGCCATCCATCGTTTTGTCATATTCACTCCTTCTGATAATCCATCATTTATACGCCCAGCCCCGCCAACATTAAAAACGTGGCGAACAGCACAAAGTGGGTTAAGCCCTCGATCGCATTGGTTTCGCCATCATGCAAATTAATCGCCGCCACGCCCACGGTGAGCAGCACCATCACGGTTTGCGGCACGGTCAGCGCAATTTGTATCGGCTTACCAGTGAACAAGGCCAAGGCCTCCATCACAGGTACGGTCAAAATCACCGTCGATAAAGTCGCCCCCAGCGCAATATTCACCACTGGCTGCATGCGGTTGGCCAAGGCGGCGCGCAAGGCGGTTAAAATTTCCGGCGCGGCAGAAATCATCGCCACCAAAAACGCCGCGACAATCGGCGGCATGCCCGTGCCCGCCAGGCCCACTTCCAGGGTCTTGGCCATCACTTCGGCCAGCAAACCAATCAACACAATACCCACTATTAACAATGCAATCGAGGCTTTTGTGCTGCCATGGTGGCTCGGCCCCTCCACCCCGGTTTCGGCATAGCTGTAGCTGAAAAAATAGCTATGTTTGGTGGTTTGCAAACGCAAAAACATGGCGTACAAAAAGATCATGATGCCTATCGTAAAGATCGAATAACTGCGCCAGTGTTCAATCGGAATAAACTCCGGCACAATCATGGAAATACCGACCGCGCTTAAAATCATCACCACATAGGTGTTACCGGAATCAACGTTATACTTTTGCTCGCCATGGCGCAAGCCGCCCAGCACCGCCGCAATGCCCAAAATGCCATTCAAATCCAGCATCACCGCCGAATAAATGGTGTCACGCACCAAAGTGGGCGAATTGCCGTTGACGATCATGATACCCAGAATAATCACCTCCACCAACACCGCCGCCGAGGTTAAAATCATGGTGCCATAGGGTTCGCCCACTTTTTCTGCCAACACTTCGGCATGGTGCGCCACGCGCAAGGCGGCCAGGATGATGGCCCCAATCAACACGACGCTCAATACCAACGCCGCCACTTGCCCATGCGCCAGGGCCGCATGCTCCAGCGGAAAGGCCGCTGCGGCCATCAACGCAGCAATGATGAGAAATTTTTCCTGTTTAAACATGTCCGCTCCCGGTTGGCTCTATCTACAAAGACTGCAAAAAAGCCAAGTGTACAATGCGCTTGCCGCCACAAACCAATGATGAGCAAAAATACCACACGCCAAATGCGCACCGCCGCCAATTTGAGGTATCCTGCTGCCATGAATTCATTTGACCAAAAAAAGGCAGAACATGTTGAATCCCCCCTCGGCCCGGCTGGAAACCTTTCTGGCACAGTGTGCATTATCCAGCAATGACACCATCCATCATTTTGAACAGGTTTTAGCGGAATTGGAGCTGCCCGCCTGCCAAACCGCCGCGCGCTTATTTTTGATTGAACTGTTGCAATTTCACGCCAGCCAAGACCACCACGAGTTTTTGAACAAATACCATTTCTCATTTATCAAAATTGACCTGTCGAATCAACGCGATGCGTCCGAGCATTTGATTTTGCTGCAATTTCCCAGCACCTTCACCCCGGAAGATTGGTCTTACACCTTTTTTGAAGGACTCTCGCGCTATGAATTTTCGGAATTCGCCAACAAAAAACTGGTGGAATTGGGCTGCGGCAATGGCTGGATTACCATAGGTCTTGCCAAGCGCTACCACACCCGGCATATTGTTGGACTGGATATTAACCCGCGCGCAATTATCGCCTCGCGCCTGAATCTGCACATCAATGCGCTCGATGATCAGGGTGAATTGGTGCGCGATGATGAAGGCCAAAGCTTGCTCGATAAAGTGGCCTTTTATGAATCCGATTTATTGGGCCATTTTATCGGCCAACACGCGGTGTTTGATGCGATTGTGGGCTGCATTCCGCAGGTGTTAAGCCCGTCTGACGATATGTTTGACCAATTGATTTCCAAAAGCCAGAGTGACGATTTTCTATATTCACTGAGCAATTATTGCGGCAAGCAAGGCTATATCGAAGATCAATTTGGCCTGGGGCTGATCGCGCGGGCGATTGAAGAATCGATTGATTTACTCAAACCGAATGGCAAAATCATTTTTAATCTGGGTGGCCGCCCCGGCGCGCAAGTGCTGGAGCGGCTGGCGCAACGGCGCGGCCTGACAGTGCAAAAGATTTGGCAGCGCCGGGTGGTGCAAGCGGAAGATACCGATATCGATGCGCTGGTGGAAATCGAGGGCAAATCGCTGCATCGCTTTGAATTTTTCCTCGGCCTTAATTCTGACGAAGCGATTAGCGCCAAGACCGCGCAAGCGTATTTGCAACAGGGCGGAAAAATTTCGCATGCTTTGTCGGTGTATGAATTTACCATTCCACAGCAGCGCGAAATCGCCAGCATTTTCCAGTTGCTCAAAGATGATGATTTCAAGAGCGCCTTGAATGGCCTGGACTTGGCCTATGCCAATAAAGAGCAAGCAGCCGAGAAGGTGAATTTTTTATCCAGCTTGAGCCGCATCTTGCAAGAGACTGCGTTTTTCCCCTATTCCGATACTGCTGGCGAAGGTTTGTTCCGCACCCGGCTGGCGCATTTTTTCCATTCGTATTTTCACACCGGCTTTAGTAAAGATCAATTTATCGTCACGCCCGGGCGGCTTTCGATTGTGAATAATCTGCTGCATATCTACCAGCCCGGCGTGATGCTGGCCGACCGCGAATTTGCCAAACTGGCGGAAATTGATCAGCATCTGACAGGCTGCAATGTGATTGAAACGCCCAATTCGAGTTATGAATTATGTTCGCTGATTGAGGCAATCAAACCGCAATTGGTGATCACCAGCTTGCACCCACAACAAGCGACGCAGCTTGATCCGTTTAAATTGATTTTGGCAGCCTGCGAAAAAGTGCAGGCGCGTTTGATCATTGATATTTCCAACCACGTGGAATTGAGCAGTAATCCGGGCAAAATCGGCGTGCTCAGTTATGCCGCCGAATTCGGCTTGCCTGCGTATTGCGGCATCATTTGCGGCCTGACCAATAATCAGGTTTATCATGATCTGGAATTGGCGATTTTCATTTCCGAAGACAGCGAGATTTTGCACAATCTGTGTGCCAGTGCCGAATTTACCTATAGCCGCGCACCACTGCTCACCCAACTGTATTATTCGGAATTGATTTTTGAATTGCTCAAATTTCAGATGACGAATATGCGCACCGCACCGCCCGGCGGCGCTTGCCGGGCGCTGGTCGATGTCGGTTTTATTCAACCCAAGGCGCATGTGCTGGAATCGTTTGCCCACCCCAGCATCAAAGGTAATACCTTGCCGATTACGCCGGACACGGTGCGCCTGGATTATGGCGAAAACGAGCTGGCCTCCAGCCGCCATGTAAAAAACGGGATTTTTGAAAGCTTTGTGCGCCAGCATTTAACGGGGGCGGAAATCGATCCGGGGGATGAAATCAAAGCCATTATCCAGCGCCGCTTTGGCATTGTTGGCATGGCTAGCAATGGCGGGCGCATTTTCTTTGGCAATGGGGTCGCGCCCTTGTTTGCGGCGATTGTGAAAGCCTGTAAGGCGCAGGGCGGCACGCTGTGCTTTCCTGAAGGGGCGTATGGCTATTTCTATGCCGCTTCGCGCTTTTACAATGTGCCAATTCAGCTCATTAAAACTGAGCATCAGCACGCCTTTAAAGTGAGCCCCGCTGCGGTTAGCGCGGCCATACAGGGTGTGCCGCAAGCGTTTTTGTTTTTGAATTTCCCCTTGGTCAACCCGACTGGCGCGCTGTATTCGGTAGCCGAAGCGGATGCCTTGTTTGCGGTGCTGGCGCAAAGCCAGGCCCATTTGATTATCGATACGGTTTTTTCCGGTTTGGAATTTGACGATGTGCTGGCCTACCAGCTCGACCGTTTCATTCAGGCGGGCTTGAAGACCACCCTCATTGGCGGGATTTCGAAAGAATTTTCTGCCGGCGGTTTGCGCTTTGGCTATGCACTGACGCAAGACCCGCTATTGCTGGAGGCGTTGAGCCATTCGCCCATCGATCAACCTCACAGCACCTTGCGCTATACGGTGAAAAAACTGTATCAGTTACTGACCACGCAAGAAGCCAGTTTATTGGGCGACCTGACTACCCAACAAAGCCGGTTACAGGCACGTTATGTGCGTTTGAATCAGGTCTTGCAAGAGTTAGGCTGGCGCGTTTTGGCACCCAGTGGCGGCTTGTTTTTGGTGGCCAGCCCGGAGCGCTACCTCGGTAAAAATCTGCTGGTTGGCACGACGACGTATTGTTTGTCCGGCAGTAATATCAATGAAGCGCTGTATTATAGCGTGGGCTTGCTGATCAATAACGAGGTATGGACGGGCATACCCGGTTATTGCCGCTTTGTGTTGAGCGTGGAAGAAGCAGCCTTCGAAGCGGGATTGCAGAAATTGCGCGCCTTTGATGGCTTGTTTTAAGGCGCTTCAGGGCTTGTTTTCAGCATGGTTACGGCGTCCCGGTTGGCTCGGGCGGGTGCTCATGTTCCTGTGTCTGCAAGCGCAGCAGCGCGCGGCTTGCGCGCAAGCCACGGTACAGCAAAAACAGCAGCAGAAAATGGAGGACAATGCCCATGGTATCGCCCGCCATCACAAAAACCAGGGTATCAAGCGCATACAGCGTTATGCCGCCTGCAAAAACCGCTACCCTGGCGCTGCGCGCAAAAAAACCGAAAGCGGCAAACAGCAGCAAACTAGCGAGGCCAGCCGCAATCCCGGGCAGGCCACGGTTTTGCTCCTGCAATAATTGGGTCACGCCCAAGCCCATTGAAATATGCCATTTGCTGCCCGTCAACGCCACCAGCAGATTGATTGCGCTGGCCCCGGCAATCCAGTAGAACCAGCCCGCTACGCGACGTGCGCGATGCTGCAAGAAGGCAATTAGGAGTCGGCGGAATTCTTCGGGATCTTGCTCGGCTCCTTCTTCCGGCTCGGCCAGAAGATGGTCCAATACGGCAAGCGCGCTACCCTCTTTTGCGGCAGGCGCGGCGGCGTTGTTGGCGTTGTTGTCGTTGTCGTTGTCGTTGTTGTTGTTGTTGTTGTTGGCAGGCAAATCAACAAGCAGCGGCGTGCGGTTGAGCGCGGGGTCGTTTTCCAGCGCTTCCCATGTTTGCAAGGGCAAGGCGGCCAGGGTGGCTGCGGGGTGCGTCCACTTGAGCACGGGCTGGGACTCGAAACGGTCGAGCGTGGCCAGCATGCGGTACGCGCCCATCTGACGCAGATTGGCGCGGATGCGGGCGTAGCGCTCGCGGTGCAGCAACATGTAACGCGACATGGTCAGCCCGACAGTAATTTGTTTGCCCGTGCGCTGACACACATTTTTGACCAGTTGACGATGCTTGTCGAGCAAAAACATCAGCTTTTCGCCCGGATACGCGGCCAGCACATCGCTGACGGTGCGGAAAATATAGTTTATGGCAATCGGCGTATGGTCGGTGGTGCCAACGCTGATACGACCGCCGACCAGCGACGAAATGGAAAAATGCACGCCGCACGCCTTGCCGCCACCGACCTCATCCAAATCCCGGTGCAAATGGATAAACTGGATTTCGACCAGGGTACTACCCGCCTGGTCAATATAAATGACGGCAACGCCAGTGAGCGTATTGCCAGCAGCGGCAGTGGCGGTGGTAAAGTCGCCGACGTGCTCAAAGCCCGCCGCTTCCAGTTGACAGGCGTAATCGTCAAGCTGGTGCCAGTCTATGCTAACACCGTCGAACACATGGTCGCGCGGTACACGCGCCAGCGCAATCTCGTCGGGAATGCCGTCGATAACGCCTTGCGCCATGCTGCGCATCAAGCGCCACCCTGCGACCAAGCCCATCATCGGCGTCAGCAGCGCCAGCACGCGCAAGTTGAAGGCGTTTAAGCCCAGGCTTTTGGTGTACCACAGGCATGCCACGCCCACGACTGCCAGCAATAGCGTTGTATTGATCACCTTATAAACAATAGACTGCCGCAATTGCAGTGCCATATCGACCCCGGACTGAAAAAAAATGAATTTCGACAAGGTAATTTTTTTCCTGCGATTTGGCAAGTGTTTTTTAAGCGTTTCTACCACACCTGTTTTGTCTGGTATGGACTCCGACATGAATATACCTTGTTTTCATGCGCATTTATCAAATTATATGAAATAATCAAAAGATCAAGCTTCACCGTCACTTGTGCTGCTTGACCTTAATCCGACGCACAGATCGGGCCTATTTTTACTAAATCAAATGGAGACAAAATGCAATTTAGCAATTTTAAAAGGATCACTCACGCCCTGTTGGCTTTGGGCGCACTCTCACTGGGAGCAATATGCAACCCGGCCTTATCCGCTGACAGCATCAGCGCCAACAGCAAAATCGACCCACAATTACTCGCACCAGGCTTGGCCAATAATACGGTGGAAGCGCTGATTGAAGTCAAGGGCCGCGCCAATCAAGCCTTGCTTAATCCCAACCAGCATTATCTGGAACGGCGTCAGGTTTGGGTCGATCATTTACAGGCCATGAGCAAACAAGCGCAAGCGGGCATTGTTGGCTGGCTCAAAGCCAATAAAATCGAACATAAAATATTTTGGATCAATAACACCATTTTGATTCACGCCGACCGCGCCGCCTTAAACAAGTTGGCTGCACGCGATGATGTAGTGTTCATCTATGGCAATCCCTCCATTCCAATGCGCCGCCCGCAGTTTGAAAACGGGATCGTCGAAGGCGTGGCACTGGCCGGGGCAGAATGGGGCGTAAGCAAAATTCGTGCGCCACAGGTGTGGGCCGCTGGCGTCACCGGGCAAGGCGTAACGATTGCGGGGGAAGATACCGGTTATCAATGGACGCACCCTGCCATCAAAGGCAAATATCGCGGCTGGAATGGCACGACGGCCAATCATAATTACAATTGGCACGATGCGATTCACAGTGGTACATCCTCTTGCGCGCCCAATCAAACCGCGCCGTGTGACGATGACGGCCACGGCACCCATACCGTGGGCACCATGGTCGGCGACGATGGGGTGGGCAATCAAATCGGTGTGGCACCCGGTGCCAAATGGATAGGCTGCCGCAATATGGTAGCTGGCAACGGCACCCCTGCCACGTATACCGAATGCTTGCAATGGTTAATCGCCCCGACCGATATCAACGGCCTTAACCCGGACCCAAGTAAAGCGCCGGATATTTCCAGCCATTCCTGGGGTTGCCCAACCAGTGAAGGCTGTACTGCCAGCGATGCGTTAAAGACGGCGGTAGAAAACGTGGTCAACGCCGGGATTATGGTGATTGCGGCGGCAGGGAATGACGGCTCGTCCTGTAGTACGATTGGCGACCCACCGGGCCGGCTGGATGCGGCTTTCACAATTGGCTCCACCACCAGCAGCGACACCATGTCGAGTTTTTCCTCACGCGGCCCGGTGGCAAGTGCCTTGACCAATAAACCGGATATTAGCGCGCCCGGTTCCAACGTGCGTTCAGCCTGGAATAATAGCGGCTTCAACACCATTAGCGGCACCAGCATGGCCACGCCACATGTGGCGGGGGTGGCAGCGTTGGTGATTTCGGCCAATCCGGCATTGCGTGGCCACCCTGATCAGGTTGCCGCGATTTTGCGCGCTTCGGCAGTAACCACGGTGTCCAACACCCAATCGTGCGGTGGCGTACCTGCTACCACCTTCCCCAACCCGGTGGTGGGTGCCGGGCGGATTGATGCGTATGCAGCCTACCAACGCGCCATTGGTGGCAGCACCAATACGCCACCGGTGGCCAATTTCAGTGTGGTTACCAGCGGCTTGACGGCCAACTTTACCGACAGCTCGACCGATGTTGGTGGCAGCATTGCCAGCCGCGCCTGGAATTTTGGTGATAACACCAGCTCCACCGCCACCAGCCCCAGCCGCACCTATGCCGCTGCGGGCACCTATACGGTATCGTTGACCGTCACCGACAACCAAGGTGCGACCAACAGCAAAACCCAGTCCGTTACGGTCGGCACCAGCAGCGGCACGGTATTGAGCAATGGCGTGGCCAAAACTGGCTTGGCTGCGGCGCTCAATGCCACCCAAAGCTTTACCATGGTGGTGCCAGCGGGTGCAACCGGCTTGAAATTTGTGACCACGGGCGGCACGGGTGATGCGGATTTATATGTCCGATTTGGTGCCGCACCGACCACCACGACCTATGATTGCAAATCCGCAGGCGCAACCAATGCTGAAACCTGTTCCATTACCACTGCCAAGGCAGGCACGTATTACGTGTTGCTCAAGGCTTATAAGGCGTATAGTGGTTTGAGTTTGACGGGTAGTTTTAAATAAGCGCAGGCCGTACCGAAGGCCACTTCAAACCGACGTGGCCTGAGCAGCATTATTTATCTTTACCAACAACCAACGCGAACGACACTTCATCATCAGGATCAAGTATTTTCCTTTTGAATATTATAGTGGAACCTGAAAACGAGACAATGGTTCAAGCTATCAGATTGATCTGGAGGTGATAATGATGGTCGTTAAGCCGCGACGAACTAAAGTACACCCATTCCGCAACGCCCAACGGCGTGTGACGGGCGCATCCAATACAAAATCGGCTGCGATTGATGCCATTAACGTCGCCCTTGTGCCCGTAGTTCTACAAATATTTCTTGAATGGCGTACCAAGATGCGCAAAAGGAACGCCCCGAGTTCCCGCAGTGCGGTACAAGCGCGCACCAGTAATGATTTTTAAGCTGACACTGTGCAGGAACCGCTGTTTGACATCGGGCCATTTCAGTGGCGCAGGTGGGGAAGGTGGGTGAGGTGGGTGAGGGGGTGTGGTCTGACTTGCCCGATTGGCGCGCAGCCGAGCTGTGGCCCTCTACAAGTCGTGCGGCAATGGCGCAACCCGCGTTTTCGCCAACAAAATTTCAAATTCTTCGGCAGGGATTGGCCGTGAGTACAGATACCCTTGGGCAAAATCGCAACCAGCGGCGGCGAGCAAGTCGCGCTGGGCGATGGTTTCAACGCCCTCGGCGATGACCCGCAAACCGAGTTTGTGGGCCATCACGATGATCAACTCGCATAAGGTGAGATTGTCGGCGTCCGTATCCATATTGCTAACAAAAGACTGGTCGATTTTTAAATAATCGATGTTAAATTTCTTTAAATACGATAACGACGAATAGCCGGTGCCAAAATCGTCCAATGACACCTGTATTCCGGCGTCGCGGAAAGCTAACAGCTTTTCAGTGACGTTATCCTCAACATTCATCAACAAACCTTCGGTGATTTCGATCACGATGCCTTGCCCGCTCAGATTCATTTCGCTCAAAAATTGAAACCACGAACGGTCAGAGCCGCCATCACTACGAAATTGCATTGGCGACTTATTGACGCTGATTTGAAAATCCGGGTGATGCAACGCACGCAAGCGCTTCACTTCACGCGCCGATTCCTTAAACACCCAATCGCCAATGTCAACAATCAAACCGCTTTCTTCGGCCAAGGGGATAAATTCTGCCGGACTGACCAGCCCGCGCACCGGGTGCTGCCATCTGATTAAGGCTTCCGCTTTATAAATACTGCCGGTCGCCATTTCCACAATCGGCTGAAAATATACCCGAAACTGCTGGTTTTCCAGTGCGCCGCGCAAGTCATTGGTCAAGCGCCGCCGCGCTTGCGCCGCTTCCTGCATGGCGGATGCGAAATAGCTAAAACGGTTGCGACCTGCATTCTTGGAAACATACATCGCCTGATCGGCATGCTTGAGCAAATCGTCAATTTCAGTAGCATCGTTGGGATAGATGGCCACCCCGATACTGGCTGAAATAAACGCTTCTTCGCTGTTTAGGGTAAATGGTGTAACCAAGCTTGCCACCAGTTTTTTGGCGATGCGGTCAACGCAATCGGTGTCATCTAACGCCGCCAAGATAATCACAAATTCGTCGCCCCCCAACCGCGCCACGGTGTCCGATGCGCGCACGCAGGCCATGATGCGCTGGGACGCCTGCACCAGCAAAACATCGCCCATGTCGTGACCGAGGGTATCGTTAATTTCTTTAAAATGATCTAAATCGATCACTAACAAGGCCAAGGGCAATTTTTCGCGCTTGGCTCTTTTCACTTCCTGCTGTAGTCGGTCTTGCAGCATGTGGCGGTTCGCCAATTGCGTGAGGGCGTCAAAGTTGGCTTGCCGCCAAATCAATTTTTCCGCCTTCTTTTTTTCCGTAATGTCGGAAAATACCCCGACCCGGTGGGTGATGACGCCCTTTTGATCCCGCACCACCTTGATCGATAGCCATAAAACAAAAACCTCGTCATTTTTTCGCCGATAACTCATTTCGCCCACCCACCAGCCATCACTATTGAGGCTGCTAAGCATGGTGGAAAATATTTCTTCTTGCGCCAAGCCCGTGGTCAGCATGGTGGGCGTCTGGCCGATCACATCGGCCGGATCATAGCCAGTGATCTTTGTAAAGGCCGGATTGACGGCGATGATGCGCTCATCCGGGCCAGTCACCATGACACCTTCATCGACGGTATTAAAGACCGTGGTAGCGAGCCGTTGCGCTTCTTCGCGATGATGCTGCTCGGTAATATCGAGCACGGTACCTATCATCAAAAATGGTTGATCGGCGTCATTTCGATACACTTCGCCTTGGCAATGAATGTACCGAATCTCGCCACTGGGCCAGACGATGCGGCATTCGACTTCATAATCGCACACTGCCGCCAACGCCCGTTCTACTGCTTGATTCACCTTGGCGCGGTCGTCGGCGTGGATGGCATTGAAGAACAGCTCGCTCGACGCTTGATGTTGTGTCGGATCGAGGCCGAAGATGCGGAACTGTTGGTCTGACCATATCTCGGAATGATCGAATAGATTCCATTCCCATGTCCCTAAATGGGAAATCCGCAGCGCATTGCTGAGTAAGTATTCATTAGCGCGCAGGGTTTCTTCGATTTGCTTGCGCTTGGAAATGTCGCGTGCCGAGGCGTACAACATCGGCTTGCCGTTAATTTCAACCCGGACCGCATTGATTTCAACATCGATCAAATGCCCCTTGCTATCCAGATACATGGTTTCAAAGATCGCGCCATTGGCTGGCAAATCGCGTATCCGTTGTTCCAGCTCGCTCGCACCCCATTGCACGTCCCAGCGCACGGCGTTGAGGCTTTGGATTTCTTCTTGGGTGTAACCAAGCAAGCGGCAAAATGCCTCATTGGCCTGCACCACATTGCCGCTAAGGTCAAGAATGGCGATGCCGTCGCTGGCGGTGCGAAAAAGGAGGGTGTTCTTCAGCGCTTCGTTGGCCAAGGCTTGCGCCGTCAGTTTGCGCTCGGTTGCATCGACTGCCATCCCTATCAGCAGGCGACGCCCGTCTGGCAACGGTGCCAGCGGCCCAAAGCGAAATTCCCACGTCAATGTTCGGCCATCGGCGGCCCGTATTTCTGACTCGCCTTCGGAAAACCAATCAGGTTTATCAAATAAGGTTTTGATATGGGCTTGCCAATACCCCAGCCGTTCTGCGCCATACGCTTTGAGTAACCAAGCGGTAATGGTCGGGATGTCTTGCTGGGTGTAGCCGGACAGTTCGCTCCAGACCCGACTGATCAGGATCACTTCGCCGTCTTCGGCATGCAACATGATCGGATTGGGCGCATCGATGAGCGCTTGGCGAAACATGGCTTCGCGCTCGCGGGTGGCGTTGCGCATCGCCTCGCTGCGCGCCAGTTCGAGCTTGGCTTGCTCGCGGCTGCGGTGCAATTCAAAAAACACCGCTACTTTTGATAGTAAAATGAAGTCATCCACCGGCTTTTGAATATAATCGACCGCCCCCACTTCATAACCACGCAAACGATGCGCGTTATCGGCGTAGGACGCGGTGAGAAAAATGATCGGGATGTGTTGGGTCAAGACTTCGCCCTTGAGCAACTCCGCCACTTCGTAACCGTCCATGCCCGGCATTTCGATATCGAGCAAAATCAGAGCAAAATCGTGCGTCACGCACAGTGCCAGCGCCTCATTGCCAGAATTGCCTTGTACCACTTCGCAACTCATTTTATGCAACAGCTTGCGCAGTGCAATTAAATTGCTGCGGTTGTCATCGACCACTAAAATTTTCGGTTTGGTAAGCATGCTTAATTTCTCACATTTACTAGCAATTCAGAAAATTATTTATAATTACTCATAATTAATTACACTTGGACAACAATATTGAAGCATCGCTTGCGCCAGCAAGGGCAATGGCAGTACTTGGTCTGCCGCGCCCGTGGCGATGGCGGCCCTGGGCATGGTTTCGGCAACCGCGCCTTCTGGGTCTTGCACCAAACAATAACCGCCCGCCTGTTTGATCGCCAACAGGCCGAGCGCACCATCACTATTTGCCCCGGTCAGTATCACGCCCACCACCTGTTCGCGGTAAACATCGGCGGCGGCTTGGAATAGTAGATCAATCGCGGGCCGACAATAACAGACGCGCTCATCGACCGACAGCGCAAACCGATAATCCGGTTCAATCAGCAAATGGTAGTTCGGCGGTGCCACATACACATGGCCGGCCAGCACGGGTTCGCGCTCGCGCGCTTCCTGCACCGGCAAGGCGCAGTATTTGGCTAAAATGCTCGGCAATAAACTCACCCCATCATGCGCCACATGCGCCACGATGACCACCGGGCGCGATAAATTGGCGGGCAATACTGGCAATAGCACGCGCAAAGCTTCCAGCCCACCGGCGGAACAACCGATGACCAGCACTGCTGGGTTGGTTGTGCGCTGGTTTGGCATTTTCATCCTATTTTCCTACGAAAAATCATCAACCCTTGGTCGATGGCTTGAAACTGGCTCGCGGCGGCACCGGCTTGCAAACTCTCGCGCGTGCCCAGGCACAAGAAGCCGCCGCGCGCCAAACTTTGATGAAACAACTGCAAAACCCGGCCTTGGAGGGTATTGTCAAAGTAGATCAGCACATTGCGGCATAGCACCAAATGGACTTCGCAAAAAACCCCGTCCGAGACCAAATTATGGTGCGCGAACACGATTTTTTGCCGCAAGTGTGGTTGCATGCGCAGAAAATTATTACCTGCCGTGAAATAATCTGAAAACGTGGCCTTGCCGCCTGCGTTCTGGTAGTTTCGCGTATATTCTTCCAAGTAGCGAGTTGGGAAAATACCGTCCTCGGCCTTATGTAGCGCCTCGTCGTTGATATCGGTGGCATAGATTTGAGTGCGCTCCAACAAGCCTTCTTCGGCCAACAGTATGGCGAGCGAATAGACTTCTTCCCCCGTGGCGCAGCCCGCCTGCCAGATATTGAGGCGGGAATAACTTGCCAATAGCGGTAGCACGGTCTCGCGCAGCGCTTTGAATACCGGCGGGTCGCGGAACATTTCCGTCACCGGCACTGATAAATGGGTTAGCACTGTCAGTAAAAAACCTTCATCGTGCAACACCTTGGGTATTAAATCGGCCACACGCGGGCAGTTGGCTGCCGCCGCCACCGCCAGCACGCGCCGCTTGAGCGAGGCATGCGCATAGTTGCGGAAATCATAGCCATGGCGCTGGAATAAGGCGTCCAGAAACAGGCCAATCTCGATATTTTGCAGGGTGCTTTCGTCTTTCATCACACTACGCCTGTAGTTGTTCGCGCATCATCACCATTAACGCATCGATATCGACCGGCTTGGACAGATAATCATTGGCCCCGGCCGCCAAGCATTTTTCACGATCACCGACCATTGCCTTGGCGGTGAGCGCAATGATGGGCAGCGTCGTAAAGCGCGCCTGTTTGCGAATTTCCTGCATGGTTTCATAGCCATCCATGCCGGGCATCATAATATCCATTAACACCAGATCAATCTCCGGCGTATCGGCCAGTTGCGCCAAGGCTTTCATACCATCTTGCGCCATCAAGACCTTCAATCCCTTGGCGCGCAAGGCTTTGGAAAGTGCAAAGGCATTGCGCATATCATCGTCCACCACCAACACCGAGCGGCCTGCGATGCCGCCCTCAGCCGCATGCAGGCCACGCAACACTTGCTGTTGTTGCACTGGCAGACGGCTTTGCACGCTATGCAAGAACAGGGTCACTTCATCAAGCAGCCGTTCCGGCGAGCGCGCCCCTTTGATGACGATACTATCGGTGTATTCGCGCAGGGCCAAGGTATCGGCATCGGACAAGTCACGACCAGAATACACGACCACGGGTGGCACGATCAAATGTTCGCGCGTGCATTGTTCCAACAAGGCCACACCGCCAATGCCGGGCAGGCCCAGATCAAGCACCATGCAGTCGAAATGCTCACCCGCACGCAAGCGGGCCAGTGCCGCCTCACCGTTACTTTCTTCGATGATGTCTACCCCGGCATTATCCAATAGCGCATGCACCGCCTTGCGCGTGCCCGCATCATCATCAACCAGTAACAAGCGCCGCGTGGTATTGGTGGCGAAATGGCGGATACGCTGAAACGCGGTTTCAATCTGTTGTTTGCTCACGGGTTTGGTCAAATAACCGACTGCCCCCATTTCCAAGCCGCGCTGGCTGGAATCGGTGGCCGACATGAAATGCACCGGAATATGCCGCGTTTCCGGGTGTTGCTTTAGGCGCTCCATCACGTCCCAACCGTCCATGCTGGGTAGACCGATGTCAAGCACGATTCCGGTCGGGCGGTAGCGCCGTGCCAGATCGAGGCCGATCACGCCATCGCCCGCGACCAGGCACTTGAAACCGCGCTTTCTTGAAATGTCGCGCACGATCTTGGCGAATGAGGCGTCGTCCTCAATCACCAGCACGGTTTCGTCTTGCGGCGTGATATTGTCACGGTCATCCTCAATTTGCTGCGGCCCGGCCAAGCCGGAAAATACCGCCGGGATGCGAGGTGTTGGGGCAGATGAGGGCGTTGCCGCTGTTGGTACGGTTGGTACGGTTGAGTCGGCTGAAACCGTTGCCGCTATTGACGCTGGCAAGCGCCCGACCTTGGCGTCAGGCCCGCCGTCGGCCCTTGCTGCGACGCCCTGCGTGACCAGCGGCAAAATCAAACTAAAAACACTACCGCGCTCCGGGACGCTGGTGACATGAATATCGCCACCCAGAAATTGCGCCAAGCGGCGCGAAATGGTCAGCCCCAGGCCAGTGCCGCCATAACGGCGGCTGGTGCTGCCATCAACTTGTTCAAACGCCTGGAAGATCGAATCCATTTTATCAAACGGAATGCCGATGCCGGTATCAGTGACTTCGATTGCAAACGCTTCCTGGCCGCCAACGCTAGCCGTAGCGCGCTTGACCTGCACACTGACGCCACCCACCTCGGTAAACTTGATCGCGTTGCCCAGCAGGTTGTTGATGATTTGCTCCAACTTACCCGGATCACCGCGCATTACGGGGGGTAAATCGTCGGCAATGCTCACCGTTAAGGCCAGGCCGTTGCTCTCTGCCAACAAACGGAAGCGCCGCAGCAATGATGAGCGGAATTCGTCAAAGCCGATGTCGGCGGCTGAAATCTCCATCTTGCCCGCTTCCACCTTCGACAAATCGAGGATATCGTTGATCAGCCGTAGCAGCGAACTACCGCTATCGTGAATGATACGCGCCGAATCGACTTGATCTTCGCTCAAATTGCCCTCATCGTTATCCAATAGGCAGCGCGCCAAAATTAATAGGCTATTTAAGGGGGTGCGCAGTTCATGCGACATATTGGCTAAAAATTCTGACTTATAACGGCTGGCGGTATCACGTTCCAGCGCCCGCTTATCGGCGTCGCTACGCGCCTGTTCCAACATATTGGCCTGTTCTTGCAACCCCCGGCTCTTGTCGGCCAAGGCGGCATTCGATTCTTGTAATTGCTCGCGTTGGGCGCGCAATTCTTCTTCGGAGGCGCGCAGTTCTTCGGCTTGCTCTTGCAGGCGTTCACCCTTTAAGCGTAAGTCGTCGTTGGCCGATTGCAATTGCTCACCTTGGGCGCGCAACTCTTCTTCGGAGGCGCGTAGTTCTTCGGTTTGTTCCTGGGTTTGTTGCAGCAGTGTTTGGGTGCGGAAATTACGCTCTAAAATTTCCATATTGAGCGCGAAAATCGGGCAAATTTCATCAATCAAGGCTTGTTGTTGTTCGCTAAAGGCTTGAAACGAGCCGATTTCAATGACCGCCAGCACTTTTTCTTTCGATACCACCGGCACGACAAAAATCGCGCGTGGGCTGGCCTCGCCAACGCCGGAGGTAATGCGTGCATACTCATCTGGCACATCCGTCAAAATGATCGGTTTCTTCTCTTTCGCGCATTGGCCGACCAATCCTTCACCGATCTCGAAACGGGTATGTAAGCTGCGGCGCTTTTTCAAACCATAACTGCCCAATAATTCCAGATGGGCACTGGCGTCCCGCCACATATAAAACATCCCGGCCCCGCCACCCAGATGCGGCACCAGGGCGGTGATGGCGGTTTGCGCAAACGCTTCTGGCGAGCTTGACGATTGCAGCAGCAAGCTTAAGTGCGCCACATTCGCCTTGACCCAGCGCTGGCCCTCTTGCTTGACTGCCGCCTCCTTAAAAATCTGCACTGCCTGCGCCATCGCCGTCAACTCGGTATTGCCTTCGCGAAACGGCACGTCCAGCGCCAAGTTGCCTGCCGCCAGTGCGGCCATGCGCTCCTTCAGCGTCGCTAGCGGCACGGTGATGCTACGGGTGATCAGGCGCATAACCAATAGGCCCAACAGGAGCAAGCCCAGGGTCATGCCGCCCAAGCGCACCAAGGCGCTGGCGCGCTCCGTTTCGGCCATTTGGCGAAATTTCTTGGCGCGGCCCCCTGCCAGATCGAGTATCTCCGTCAAGATGCCTTCCACTTCTTTTTCTAGCCTTTGGCGGTTGGCGTACAGTGCCGCCATTGCCTCGTCGGGCTGGCGAGTGCGCTTAAAGGCGACGGTTTCTTCGCGTAATGTGCGCCATTGTGTCAGCATATTGGTCAAGCGTCGCAGGTCTTCCGGGTTGCCGAGATACAAACTGCTGATCACCTCCAGGTGTGTTTTAATTTCCAGATCGAGGCGGTTTAACTCGCTAGCCAAAATTTCGATCTGCTCTGGTTTGCTTGTCTGCGCCAGCAACGCCATGTCGCGATGAATCGTAACGACATTGGTCTTGATCTGTTGTGTTTCGTCCAGCACGCGCATTGGATGGTCGGCCAGCGTTGTGGTCAAATCGGCAATCGCGGTAATGCTATGCAGTGCCAGAGCGCCCATCAGCAGCGTCAACGTCACCAGCGCCCCAAAACCGAGCATCAGGCGAGTTGATATTTTCAGATCATTGAGTCGAAGTAAAGTCACTATGACACCTTTTATTGAAATAAAGAAGTGGTTGAGAAACGAAATCCCTAAATACGCTCTTGGCAACAACGGTGCGGCTTGAGGAAAATGAAATCGCGTGAGTTAGTCTACCTTGAAACAGTACAGATTTATCTCAATGCTGGCTAATAAAGACACTTGCTTATTTTAGATACCACGCTGTGTCAACAGAGTTGTCACTCCGAAATTTTCACAACAAATGTTTTAAAATGATCATTTTAGAAATACATATATTCAATACGTACCCCAAGGTGACGAAACCTGCGCAGAATCCGCCTTTTCAAACTGGCCCAATGCCGACCAAGCAATGTGAGCAGCGCGGGCGTGGTGCCGTAATTTTTACCTTACAAGATGTCAACAACTATTTTGATTAAACAAAGCCAGCAGAAAACAAACTGGCCTAACGAGGAAAGCAAGCGGCAAAAAAACAGAACACGAGTTTAGCATCAATCTCCTGCACATTACTTATTTGACATGACGAAACACACAAACCGTATTATTATGACCTATCGGTTGACACACTATCTTTTCTCTGCCAAAATTCCACGGCTCAGATGGCCTGATGCCTAGGATTTTAGTTTGACCCTAATTTCATCATCATTCGAAGGCTGGTGCGTGGGAACAGGGTTTCTGTCGCGTTTAACTCATCACATAATATTTGTATCGCGCTATCCGATATTTTATTGGCCATATGATGCAGCCGCACCGTCAGCGTCTGCGCCTTCAAGTCAGGAATAATGTCCGTGGAATAGTCCGCCGGACGGTCCAGCCCGAGGTGGTAGCGGGAATATTTGTGATACGTCAATCGGAAATAGTTTTCCTGAGACCATCGGGAGAACATCGCCCCTGCCAGGGGTGTCGCGCTTCAATCCTATTTGTCGCGCGACCTCGGTAATGCCCAGGCCACCATCGAATAAGCGCTGCACCTACGCGAGCACATCTGGCGTCAGCACCGCTGCCGAGCGGCTTTTTCTCAGTTTAAAAAACCACGGGTTCCCTCCTCACGAAACAATTTCACCGCCCGCTTGATCGACAACGGGCATGCCATCGAAAAAATAGACCACTGTGTCAGCATCTCTGCAAAACCTCAAGCGCTCTGTCACTGGCGTGAGAATATAGGGGAAAACAGGCAGGTTTCGCATGGTTTATCCGGCTGGTGGCGGCGCTGACTGGCGCAGCGGGAAATTGAAAATGGTATCTTATCAAAATCCCGCCGGAATCGGCGGATAAAAATTGCCATACTATGATAGATGTTGGTAGTGTATTGAGAAATAGAGTGTTTTCTGTTGAATGTAGGGGTTTCGCGCAGTGACAGGGATCAGGTCATCTGAGCATCTTCATTCCCGTGGCCAGCACCAGAATATCCACGAACAAAGACTTGAGTTGCTCACGAAAGCGGGTGCGAAATTCTGCCAGCGGAGAGTGGCCCGGGTGGGTTCCCGCAGCGGCAAAAATGAAGGGGAGTTGTTCGTAGATTGCCTTTTCCAGCTTACGGCTGGAGCGCACGCCATTGGCGTAACCGTACAGCATAATCGCCAGCAGTCTGGCGGGATGGTGGGCCTTAACACCCTTTCCTGCATACATTTTGGTGAAATTGGTAAG
>JBKJLF010000087.1:0-2699 GCA_046597185.1 Burkholderiaceae bacterium
GTAGGTCGCAACGTACCAAAGCGTATGCCCTATCTTTGCCAAGTCGCCAAGATAGTGGTGTTTATGCATCAGTTCGCGGTAGCGTGGCGCTTCGCTTTCCTCGACCGGACGAACAGACAGTTGTTTTAAATTGATTTCCATTTACCCTTTATACAGGAATAAATTTTGTTTGTCCAGCATTTAGGACAACTACATGATTTTGTTGTGAATTAGTTGAAGGGAAAATTCACCGTGCTAGTGATATAGTCCGACGCCAGATTGCTGCTGCCCGCGACGGCGCGAATGGCGCGCCAGCCCCGGCTACCCGGTGTCCAGACCCATAAACCGTTTTGGCTGCCAGCCCAAATCCGGCCAGCCGCATCTTCTGCCAATGCTTCTACCGTGTAAGGCATTTCTTCGCCATTTTCTTGTGACATGGTTTCAAAGCGGGGCAAGCCTTGGGCGCTTAATAGGCCGCTCCAACGCGCCGCGCCATGATTACTGCCCACCCAAACGCTGCCGTCCCGCCCCACCAACAGCCTTCTGATTTGCTGGCTGGGCAGGCCATCAGCCGCTTGCCATACTGTGCTGTCGGCGCGGCGCAGCAGCAAGCCTGCCGAACGCGTACCGGCCCAAATACTGCCATCCGGAGTTTGTGCCAGGGCGCGAATGGCGGACTCGGGCAAGCTGCCTGGTTCGCCCGCCTTGGCTGGGCGATAGCCGCCAGCCAAGCCACGTTCACGATCAAAGATATCAATACCATTCGCATCCAGGCCCAATAAAAGCTGGCCGTTGGCCAATTCCAGCACGCTGGTCACGGCGGGGTGGCTCAAGCCATGCGCCCATTTTGGGCTGTGCCGCAGCATGCGCGCCATGCCGTGGTTATTGTTATAGCGTTGCAAACCGCCGCCCCAGGTGCCAACCCATAACAGGCCGGAACGGTCGCGCAGCAAAGGCACCACCAAATCATAGGCGATGCTGCCGCGCAAAAAAGGATCATGGCGTAAGTGCTGCAATACCTGGCCATTGTCGGCGCTGACGATATTAATGCCGCCGCCATAGCTGGCCAGCCAGATTTGATCCGGCTCCACCTGGGCAATACCAGCTATTGATGGGTGGCTCAGTGTGTTGGGGTTGGGGTTGGCGTTGGGGTTGGCGTTGGCGTTGGCGTTGGCGTTGGCGTTGGCGTTGGAGCGGTTTGGCCCGCGGTTTGACTCGCGGTTTGGCTCCGAATCTTGCGCCATTGCCAGCCAATGTGGCAGCAGCAGGCCGGGATTGCTTTGTGTGCCCGGTTCCAGCCAGGCTGCACCCTGTTCGGCGCTGCCCACCCACAGCTTGCCATCGCGCGCCAGAAACAAGGCTTGCACCGTTTTGCCGCTAAACGCATCGCCTGCTACGCTATCAAACCCGCTGCCGTCTTGCCTCATGCGCTGCAAACCATTGGCGCTGCCTACCCATAAACGCCCGGACTGATCCAGCAACAGGCTGCGCACATTGTTACTGGCCAGACTGTGGGCCTTGGCGGCATCATGGCGGTAGTGTACAAACGCCTTGCCTTGCGCTGGCAAGTAATCCAGCCCATGATCAGTGCCGATCCAGATAGCGCCGCTGGCATCCTCCAGCAGCGTCGAAATCCGCCCGTCTGCCAGCGAGTCGGCTTTCCCGGCATCATGCGCGAAGCGGGTAAAGCGTTCGCTGACGGGGTCAAACACGGCCAGACCATCGCTCACCGTTCCCACCCACAGCCGAGCGTCTTTGGCGGCGCACAGACTGAGGATATAATCCCCGGCCAGCGAGCCAGGGTCGGCGGCGTCATGACTGAAGGTGCGAAACCGATAGCCGTCAAAGCGCAGCAAGCCATTTTGAGTGCCAACCCAGATAAAACCCTGCGCATCTTGCGCCAGCGCGGTGATGATGCCTTCGGGGATCGATTCGGTATCGCTGATATTTTCAAGCTGGTAAGGTAGAAATGCAAATTCCGCCGCAGCAACACTGGTGCATACAGCCAAGCAGGCGAGGCATGACAAAGCCCAATGCAGGCAGCAGCGGCCAGCGCCGGACAGGCAGTGCAGCAGGTGGCGCAAGCCATGTTTTATTGGATTATTTCTCACGGACCTTACGCTTCAAGAAGCGCTTTAATAAGCAATTCAATGATAACTACTCAGCTGCTGGCATCGTCATTCCAGCACGCTTTTGGCGGGAATCCAGCAGGGTTGATTCTGCCATAGAACAGAATGCTTGATCCATTTGAAAAATATTTTTGAAGCAAAACAGCATGCACTCGTACTTTCGGCCGATTGGCAGGCGCATTTCAATGATGTATCTTTAACACATGCCAAGCCAACGGTAATTGAGCGAAAAGCAAGGCAACATAAGAATTTAAATATTAAATCATACAAAAAATTTTGGAGACAAAAAATGAGCATCGAATTAAACAACATCACCCGCCCCACCCTGTTGGCCGTTTTGGTTGCTGCATCGTTTGGTGCCAACGCAGCGAGCCGCGTTAATCTGGAAACCATCAAAACCCCGATGGTGGCAAATCTGGCAGGTGGCAATGTTGCTGTCCACAACCACATTGGCGTTGCCGCCAACGAATTGGTAGCACAAGATTCAGCGAAATTTGACAGTGGCCGTGTGGTAACCCGCCACGTGCAGATGCATATGGGCGTACCGGTCTGGGATGAAGCCGTGGTAGAACACCGCGATATCGGTCTGGC
>JBKJLF010000133.1:0-4594 GCA_046597185.1 Burkholderiaceae bacterium
TAGTCTGGTTTTCATGTTGGCGCTGACCTCTTCCATGGCGCTGGCCAATTGGGCTTGGATCAAGTCATCCATCGGCACCACGGGCGGTGCGCAGGTTTGGGCGTCTGCGCCCAGCAGCCAGTCGATTGAACAACCCAGTGCGCCAGCTATCAGCATCAGCAATTCGACCTTGGGCAGGGTGCGCCGGGTCATGGCGCTATTGAGCGAGGCTTTGTTAATGCCCATGCGCACGGCCCAGCCATACAACGGCTCGCGCCCAATGGCTGAGCGTAGCCTGGCTTCAAAAAGGTCAAAATTGGGTTCCATAAATGCTTTCAGCTGGTGGGTGTGAGGAGTAAAAACGGGCTTAGTCTGCCGCGTCCTGCTCGCCTTGGTCGTCATCGTCGTTATCGCCCGGTTTTTTCTCCAGGTCGCTTTTAATCAGATACAGTTTGGTGCGCAGGGTGGCATGTTCCTCGCCCAGCTCGCCCATTTCCTTGAGCGCGGCGGTGGCATCGCGCAGGGTGGAGCGGTAAAATTCGATCAAGGTTTCACGCTCGGCGGCAGTGATGACGGTGGTACACAGGGCGTGGTCAAACTTGCCTTGGTAGGCCGCTAAAATAATCAGGCCGGAAACCGCCGTCAGCGCATATTCCCAACCTTCCGGGGCGGCAACGCTGGCTACCCCCAGCAAGGCCGCAATGATGAATGCGGCCACCGTATAAAAAATGTCGGCGATACTGGTTTGGGCTTGCGCACTGCGCATGGGCGGCGCAGTCCAACCATAGGGGCCAATGGTGGGCCAATCCGCCAACAGCAAACCGCCCTCAGTTTTGCGTAGCCAAAAAATACGGCTGATGACCAGAAAAAATAGCGCTGCCAAGACTGGTTGTTCGAAAAAATTGATTATTACCAGGTAAAGCTTGGCACTAAAAAAATATGCACCGAGTTTAAACAATTTAAAGCCCAGTGCATAAAAGGAAAGGTCGATCATGTCCCGCGTTAGCTTTGACGGGGCAAAACGCAGCAATACAAGTATGGCTACCACTTCCAAACTACACCTATACGCCAAGACACAGTGATCTTGTGGGAACCAGTTACGCACGCTTTGTGTGGAAAGGGCCATCACACACATCAGCAAGGCCCAACAGCCAAACCGGGCAGCAATACTAACCGCAACGTGTCTTGAAGTAATCATGTGTGCGCTCCTGTAAAAATAAATCCAAATCAATTAGCGTGGCGTCGGCGGGGATGTGCCACTACCTAAATCACCCACATACACCATGTTTTCAATGCTTAACCCTGGTCGTGGCGGCGGACTTGTGCCCGTGCCAGGGTTACCTATATACACCACGCTTGCAAAGGTGCCTGGTCGTGGCGGCGGATTTGTGCCCGTGCCAGGGTCGCCTATATACACCACCGCATCATCAGTACCATGCAGCGGCAAAACAGCCAGGGAAGGGGGGGTAAGTTCAAATAGCATAATCGGCCTCGACAAAAATAAAACGATTATACAATTGTTCCCCCCTTTTCTCATAGCCCATTTTGCCGCCGCGCCTGCCCCGCTGCCAAACCCAAATAAACCTGTTTCCCCCTGGCATCAGCCAGCCGATACGCCGCCAGCAAGGCTTGCTCATCCTGCGCCAGCCCGGCTTGCGCCGCCGCCCGTAACCTGGCCTTCATCGCACCACCCAATTGTTCCATGGCCGCTGCCAATTCCGCCTGAATCAACGCATCCAGCGCCCCCGCAGGCGGTAGCGCCGGGGCTTGCCCGTCCACCCCCAGCAACCAGTCCAGCGAACAACCCAGCGCCGTGGCCATTTGGGTCAGCAGTTCTACCTTGGGTAGCGCACGCCGCTTGAGCATGCTGGCAATCGCAGGTTTTTTAATCGCCACGCGCCCCGCCCACGTGTACAGCGATTCGCCACCCAGCGCCAAACAGAGCCGTGCTTCAAATTTATCAAAATTGGTTTCCATACTGCCCACTATATTAATGCAAATTTTAAAACAAACATCCAATATTAAATAATTTCAAGCCTATTCATCATAGGCATCATAAAAATATCTGTGGCAATTTCACAAAAGATGTGAAAAAAAAGGCGCATAGGCTTGATCTAAGTATTCATTTGAACTATTATTCGACACATAGAGCATTCATTTGAATTTTTTGGTGCCAAAAAGCCCGTTTCGAAATACTAACGGAATTGCCTTTCCTTTGGCACAGTTCGCAGTAAATATTTGTCGCCAACTTTATTTTTTTGGTGTTAAAGCAACATGCAACATTGCAGAATAGGCTGTACTGTAAATAAAAAGTGCCATTACGGTGCCCAAGTCGGAAATTAATGGAGATAAGGTCGATGATGAATCAGCAAATAACAGCCCCTAAGTTGGCCCCCGCACCGTTACCGCCCGGCTTGCAAACGGGTTGCCAAACGAATGCGCAGCCCACCACGCCAACGGCTACCGCGTTTGCCGCATGGCTAGAAGCCCAGCCAGCCCAAACCTATTTGCTCGCCACCGTGGATTACGCCAGTAACCACCTGTTGGCGCTGGAAACCTTCCTCGCCACCAAAATGCCCGCCGTATTAGCGGCCGCCGTGGCCCCGGCGGATGCGCTCAACTGGCAAGCCAGCGGCCCCAACGCCTTCAAGCGCGTCAACTTTACCCCCGTTGTACCCGTCACCGCTAAGCAATTGGCGACGATTCTTGCGCTGCGTGATGTCGTGAGCGCCAGCTCGGGCCTGAGCCAGGAACAACAAGCCATAGTGCGTGAGTTTGATGACCTTTTTTCTGCGCTGCTGGCCAAGCTGCCGCCGTAGCCGCACCCAATACCTGGTTCAGGTTGGCCGATACCTAAATCGGCGTCTCCATCAGTGTAGCGCCAAGGTTGCACTGTTTGGGCCGGGGCGCGCGCCTCACCCCGGCCTGCTTTTTTGAAAATGGCGTTGTAATTGATGAAGAAAGCGAGGCGATGATGAAAAGAACACAGCAACAAGTCAAACCAGGCGAGGCAAGTCAGCCCGTCCCCCTTTCCGACGAGGCATTGCAAGCACTGCGGCGTGAACGCAAGCAATTGTGGCAAGAATACGAATCACTGGGGGCCAAATTGGATCAACAGCTTGACGATTTATACAAGTCATTCGCGGGTATCTCGACCCAATCCACGCCCGGCATCACATTACCGGAGATAAAATCATGAAATTACGCGAGATCGCCCAAATCCACATGGATCACATTACCGGAGATAAAATCATGAAATTACGCGAGATCGCCCAAATCCACATGGGCTACACCTTCAGGGGCAGCTTAAAAAACAGCACCCAGGGCAATACCGCCATCATCCAAATGCGCGACGCCTGGCAAGAAGGCGTAGAACAACCCACGCAGTTTGCGCGCGCCGAGCTGAAACACATTTCCGAGCATTATTTGCTCGGCCCCGGTGATTTAATCTTCCGTTCGCGCGGTTCGGTCAATACTTGCGCCTTAATCATCCAACCCCAGGCGCGCACCATTTGCATTGCGCCGATGATGTTTATCCGCATCACCCGGCCAGATTTGATTTTGCCCGCCTATTTACAATGGTTTATTAACCTGAGTGGCATCCAGGCACAAATCAGCACTTACGCCCGTGGCAGCGCGGTGCGCATGATTGCGGCTCAATCCATGGAGGGCCTGGATGTGGTGTTGCCCACACTGCAAAGCCAGCAACAAATTCTGGTCACGCTTGAATTAAATCAACAAATCTTGGTAGTGGAAGCCGAGCTGGCAAACAACCGAAAACACTTTAACGAACAAGCCCTGCTGCAATTTGCCCGGCGCAACGTGATGCAGGTTGCCGCATGACCAGGGACGATGGCCTTCACGCCAGTGTATGGGCGGCCTGTGAAGCGTTTCGCGGTGATATGTCCTGGACCGAATGCCGCGACCATGCGCTGGCACTGATCTTCCTTAAATATATGAGCGACGTTTGGCATCACCAGCAAGCGCAATGCCTTACCGCGTTTGGGAACGAGGCCGGGCAAATCGACGAGCAGGTAAGCCGCGCCATGCGCTATGCCCGTTTTTACTTGCCGCACATAGAGGTGCATGACATCAAAAGCGCGCTGGTGCTGGACAAATTTTTAGCCGACATGGATAGCATCAACCAACGGCGCGACCGACCTGATATTGGCTTTATGATTGACCGCACCCTGGCCGCGCTGGAAAAAACCAATGCCCCCAAGCTCAATAACCTGTTCCAACACCTGCGTTTTAATAGCGAAGTGGTACTCGGTTATGGGACACGAGCCATAATGCGCTTGCGCGCATTGATCTTGTTTCTTGCGGAACTGGACATGCGCACACAAATGTGGGCTTACCCTGCCCTTTTCTTGTTTTTGATTGAACGCTTTGCGCTGGAAAACGACAGCACCCCCGAAACCCCACGCCAAATAGCGCGTCTGTTGTTCCATTTGGCCAAGCCGTGGGACGGTGAACACGTGGCCGACCCGGTTTGTGCCAGCGCCAGTTTATTGCTGGCCGCCACCCACTATGGTGTGCCTCTGGTTTTGGCCGGGCAAGAAGCGGCGGGCAACCTGTGGGCCATTGCGCGTATGAATTTGCTGGTGCATGGACA
>JBKJLF010000283.1:0-9152 GCA_046597185.1 Burkholderiaceae bacterium
GACACACTCAATATTCTGTCAATCGCCCATTATCTCGCCCAGGGCGAAAAGCTTATCAACATCGCAGACGGCATTCGCAACTGCGTCAATCATACCCAACTGTATCTACCTGAAGAACTGACTCAAATTGCAGCCGGGCTCACTTCTTCGGCCACACAATCCCGCACTACCCGGTTTGAACTGGTCAATGAAACCACGCTCTGTGGTGCGCGCCGTTTGGCTGAGCAAGCGGCTGATTCGCCAGGGGTTTTGAATTTTGCCTCGGCGCGCAACCCTGGTGGCGGGTTTTTGGGTGGTGCGCAGGCGCAAGAAGAATCGTTGGCGCGCAGTTCGGCGCTCTACGTGTCGCAAACCGGCTTAACGGCCACCCCGTTTTACGAATATCATCGCCAGCAACGCACCCTGTTTTATTCTGATCGGGCGATTTTGTCGCCCAACTGCCCGGTTTTTCGTGATGATGCCGGACATTTGCTGCCTGAACCGTATTGCGTGAATTTCATTACGTCTGCCGCACCCAATGCCGGCGCGATCAAGCGCAATGAGGCGCATGCGCTTCTCCAAATCCCGGCGGCGTTTGCCCAACGGATACACCTGACCCTGGCACTGGCGTTGCACGCGGGTTGCCAACGGCTGGTGCTGGGGGCCTGGGGCTGCGGGGTGTTTGCCAATGATGCGGCGATGGTGGCGTCTGCGTTTTGGGCCAGTCTGGGGCCGGGCGGGGCGTTTGAAAATCGCTTTGAGCATGTGCTGTTTTCAGTGTTGGATAGCTCGCGTGAGCAATCGACGTGGCAAGCGTTTTGCAAAGCGCTTGATTTTTCTGGTGCCAGCTTGGCGGCAGGCCTGTTGCACTCCTGACCGCAATCTGGCGCAGTCGGCCAAGTTGCGCTCCAAGCCACCAGTTGAGCAAACACCACAAATCACGGCTTGCGCTGTCTTTTTGTCAATTGTGTTGCAAAATACTGATATTTGCAGGTGCTTGTTTCCTCGACTGTTATACAATCCCCTGTGTGCCGCCGCTTGCCGTCGGTTAAGTCCAACCCGGTTTATCTTGTGCGCGGCGCGCTTTTGCGCTTGTGGGGCGGAAGATAAACGCTATTCGTCAGGTGTTTGAAGAGAGTCCACATGTCAAACCGTCTTGCGTCATGCAGTTGTGGTCAGCTCACGGCCGAAGTAAATGGTGAGCCCGTTCGGGTCTCGATCTGTCATTGTCTGGCCTGCCAGCGCCGAACCGGTAGCGTCTTCGGGGAGCAGGCCAGATTTCCTCGTGAAAACGTGACCATTTCGGGTGTTTCAACCGAGTACGTTCGGGTGGGGGATGAAGGCTCCAAAGTCAAGTTTCACTTTTGCCCAAGCTGTGGCTCCACGGTTTACTACGAGCCTGAGGGTCTTGAAGCATTCGTGGCTATCCCTGTAGGGGCCTTTGCCGATCCGCTCTTCCCAACGCCTGGCGTCTCCGTCTACGAAGAAAGAAAGCATCAGTGGGTGGTTCCACCGCCGGAGGCCGAGCACATTGCGTGAGCACACACGCACCTGACCCCGCCCTTTCTTCGGACATGATAGCCTTGCCCATGACTTCAACTATAATACAGGTCGCGAATTGGTTCCCGTTCCCGTGCTTGATTTGGCCGCGCAATTGAACTGTTTGACTTGAAAGGTAGGCAAGATGGATGAAGTGATCAGACAAGAAATTTTGGCGATGAGTCGAACCGCGCATGATTTGACCCAAAGCGCTTACCAACAGCACCCGGCCAGGCACGGTGATTCGGCTTGGCCGCAAAAACAAAGAATTCTCCTTGCCGACATGGCGCTGCATTTGCTGCAAACAGCGCTGAAAGAGGGTGAGCTTTCCGAGGAAGGGTTGAAACGCAACCTGTTTTCGATTTTGACTATTTCAGATCAGTTTATTCATGATTACGATCTGAAAACGGTCGCAGATGCGTTGTATGCTTCTTAATAACATTCAGGCCAAGGAGGAGCGAGATATGCCTGTTATTTGTGCGCCATTCATCAGCCTTGCCGTCGATGCGAGCGGGGCCGCAATGCTTCGCATCGTTATCCTTTCACTTTGCCGTTAGCATTTATGAAAAAATCCATACTTTTGGTGCATGATGATGGGAGAAGTCGCCAACTTAAACCCGGTTTTTGCTGGCTCGGCTTCTTGTTACTTGGCCTTTGGGCGCTCTCGGAAGGACTGTGGCGCTTGTGGGCATGCTCGCTATTACCTTTTGTTGTAATTCAACTTACAGGCAATGTATCAGAATATTATGGACGGCGGGTTTGGATTCTTATTGGACTATTGGGCTATTTGCTGGTCATGATTGTATTTGGCATCTTCGGAAAAAAATGGCTGGTCGCGGATCTGTTGAAGCATGGCTATGTTGAAAAAGAATTATCCGATGAAGGTTCTCGCGAGCAATTTGTGGAGAGCGCTAATACCAGTTTGGGGATAAGTATGCTACTTTTAATCGGTGGCGCAGGAATGGCAATTTTGGAAGAAATGAGAATTGTGGGTTTCATACTGTTATTTTCAAGTCTTTTTACGTTTATTTGGGGCTGTGGCCAATATGCAAAAGGAAAAGGTTATTCGCCTTGGTTTGGAGGATTCGGCTTACTGGGTTTCGTTGGCTTCATTGTGCTTTCGTGGTTTCCGGACAAACAGAAGAATGAATAGTTGGTTACGCGCCACAGATGGGGCAGACGTGACTGCCGTCGGCCAAGTTCAACCCGGTTTATCTGGTGCAATTGCTGCGCGGCTTGCGTTTGCGGGGCGGCAGATAAACGTTATTCGTTAGAGCGTGCCTGATGATCCGCGAAATCTCCCGTTCTGAGTTCTTGGCCGCCCCAGACACCTTTGAGCATGGCCCTTGCCTGGCATTGGCTGCCGTTGTGGGTGCCAGCCAGAGTGAGGCAGCCGTGCTGGAGGGCTGGTCGGCTCTGTGTGCCCGGTTGACCGGTACTGGTGCCCGTGTCGGCTCGCGTGCCTTCGTGGCGCTGGTGCAAGATTCAGAGCTCACCGCCCGGCGCGCAATAGCTGCTTTCTCCGAACACGAGGCTGCGCATACTTCCTGGTGTTTTGTTGCTGCGCCTGCCAGTGCTTTGTGCAATCCTTTGCCTGCATTGAAGGAAGTTGAGTGGCGTGCGCATAAGGGCGGCCCAGGTCAAGGTGCGGCAGCCCTCAGTGTCATCGAGGCACCCAGTGTGCTCTAACCCTGTGGTCTCCAGCCCCTCCGCGATGAAGCCGCGCAGCGCCGTTGATTTCAGACCCAAGACTTTTATGCTGAGACCTATATGATTGTAAAAAGAAGCATGTTGCTCCCGTGCCCGGCCGAGCAAAGCTATGCCGAAGTCCTGACCTCGCGTCTGCTGGTTTACGTCGCCAGTCCGCTTGTTTGCTTCATTCCCATTGAGCCTGAGTCCCTTCCGGTGCGATGGGAGGACAAGGAATACCTCGTATCGATGCGGCTGTTTGGCTTGCTGCCTCTGGGTAGGCAAGTCATCAGCATTTCCCGTCGCGATCTCTCGTCCGAAGTGGGGCATTTCTATCGGGAGTTGCGGGATAACGGGCACGGTGCACTCATATTGAAATGGGACCACCTCATTACCATTGAGGCTGCAGCACAGGGTTGCATTTACACTGACCGGGTCGAAGTCCAAGCGGGTCTTTTGACACCATTTGTTTGGCTATTTGTCTGGATTTTCTACAGGCACCGTCAGTGCCGCTGGAAGGCTTTGGCAGATGCGAATTTTCATATGCCAAGCCTTGAAGTGACTGGCGCGATAAAGCGGCACCAGCCAGTTCATTCAAACATTGGCCGCTATGACTGAGGAAATCTGCGAAATTTGTCGAAAAGGGATGTCAGATTTCGGCGGGTTTCGAGATTACAATCGGGTGCGGCGCGAGCCGGTCATTTACACGTCAGGCCTTTTCGGCCAGCACGCAGGCACCCCGCACAGCCACTTGCAGCTCGGTCACCGCGCGCACGATGGCCTGCGCAATTTTTGCACCGCCCGAGGCGGATGGTTCAATCGGGTTGGCATAATCTTGCGGCTGGGTGCAAACAAAGCGCAGATCAATCACTTTTAGCGGTGTTCAATGGCCACGCGGATAATGACATCGCTAAACAGCGTCAATGCCACCACGATTCTTTGCTGGTAGTTGGGTTCTTCAAAGCTGCCGTGATACACCGTACAAACGACCAGCGGCAGCTTCAGGTTAAGGCAAGCCAGCACCGCCGCGCGATAGGCCGCTTCAAATTCGCGGATAACTTCAGCCAGCATGAGTAAGGTCTCGCCGCTGGAGTTGGCCGGTGTTTCCAAAATATCGGCACGCATGAGGGTATAGGCCGCATTGTCAAAAATGGAATCGCCCAGCAAAATAAGGTGTTTCATGCTTAAAATTCCGTCCTTCCTGTTATCCCGTCACTTTGATAAATATGCTGATTTTCTTTGCTGTAGTTGGACAAGGGTTGTAATACAATGCCCGCAGGGGCCGCCGCTTGTCGGCGGTTTGGTTCAATACAGTTTGTCCCATGTTGCGGCTGCGCAGCGCGCTTCTACGTTTGTGGGGCGGCAGATAAACGCTATTCGTCAGGCATCGTGAATGAACAATCGTGACACACCTCCGCACCAAAACGCCGCCGGATTCGCGTGGCAGACCGATGATGTCTTTGGTCGCATTGCGGCGCGCTATGACATGCTATGCGATGCCTTTAGCTTTGGCATTCATCGCCTCTGGAAGCGGCGTGTTGCCCGCCGCATCGTAAGCGAAGAGTGGAACACCCTGCTCGATGGTGCCACCGGAACCGGAGACATTATTGCCCGCGTAGTCGCCAGTGCGACAATCCGGGGGCGAAGCGTGATCGCGTCCGATGTCAGCCCAAAGATGCTTGCCATCGCCGGGCAACGCCTGAGCGCTTTCCAGGAGGTTGTCAGCCTCAGGCTGCTTGATATTGAAAACATGCCGTCGATTCAAACCGCAAGTATCGACGCCTACTCGATCTCACTCGGCCTGAAAATCTGCAATCGGCGGCTTGCCATCCAGGAAGCTTTGCGAGTGCTCAAACCAGGCGGCAGGCTCATCGTATTGGAAGCATCCAACATTCGTTGGCGCTTTCTACATCAGGCCTGGCTCACCTGGATGGCTGTTTGCATGCCGATAATCGGCTGGTTAGCAACGGGAGGTGATGCGTCTGCATACAAATATCTGCTGCAAGGCATTCGCGAGTTCCCTGGTGCCGAGCAATTCGCGCAAGAGTTGAAAGACTACGGCTTCGAAGAGGTCACATTCGAAAGGCTGTCATTTGGCATTGTGGCAATTCACAACGGGCGCAAACCGCATTCGGATCAAGCAGTTGTTAACCTTCCACCTTAGCAGTATGGCTTCCATGTTATCCTCTTAAAGCGTTCAATTTTGATGGCTGTGCAGGCGCGCAGCAGTTCCTGAAGACATCCCGTTCATGCTTGGTCTGCGTAAAGCGACCATGGACGAACACCTGTTGTCGTCCGCAATGAGCACTTCCGACGAGAGCCACATGAAACGAATTGATTTGGAATTCCAATCAGCCGAAATATTCGTCCTGCGAACTTGATTTGTCAGGCGGATGGATTACAGCAATACCCTTTCGCACAATCCTTGTCCCAGCCAGCTTTCGGTGATACGATTGGTCATGGTTATTATTTGCGAAGTAGCACCAGGTTGATATCGACTCGGAAACCCCGATTGCATTGATGAAAAACACACTTTTTCCACATATCAATGACAAAACAAGCTGGCACTGCCAGCGGGGTTTGACATGCGGCCGCTTGTTTGCCTGGTTCTTTGCCGGGTTCTTTGCGGGGTTCTTTGCGGGGTTCTTTGCGGGGTTCTTTGCATTAAGCGCGCTATCTGCCCATGCTGCCAACACCACTGGCAGCATGCAACCCATCGTCAATGTTGCAACCATCACCCATAATCCGCTCACGCTAAGCAATCATTTTGCGGCACTGGAAGACCCCGGCACCCGCCTGACTTTGGCCGATGTGCAAAAAACCGACATCGCAGCACGCTTTAAAATCGACCCCAAACCAGCCCAATCATTAAACTTTGGCCTGAACAAATCCGCCTGGTGGTTGCGCCTGCAGTTGCAAAACCCAAGTGACGCAGCCGTGCATACCATGCTGGAAATTGGTTTTCCCCGAATTACCGACATTGAACTACATCAGGCAATTTATCCATCCGATGCGCTGCCCGGCATGGCGCTTGATGCCCGGCGGTTTCAAACTACCCTGTCCGGTAATGCGCGTCCGTTTTCCCAACGTGACTACCAAAGCCGTTTTTTTGTCTACCCCCTGGTACTGCCCGCCAAGAGCAATCAGGTGCTGTATCTGCGGATTCAATCCAAAGATTTACTTGAACTGCCTATCCGTCTGTTCCCGGAAAAAGCATTTCATGCCTATGAAAGGAGCGATTATGGTCTACAAGCCATATTCTTTGGCATGGTGATGGCCTTGATTGCCTTTAACTTGCTGCTGTTTTTTACGTTGCGCGATAGCAGTTATTTTTTATTTGTTCTCTTTTCAACCTTTTTCTCACTCACCATCGCGGCCAATAATGGTCTTGCCGATGAATTTTTATGGGGCGATTCGCCGCTGCTGTGTCAAATTGCTGCCTTGCTGTTCGCCCTGTTGACGTTGGCGGTGTTATTGCTGTTTTTGCGCTCGCTGCTGGACACCAAACACAATGCGCCCATACTGGATCGATTGCTGCAATGGGCGGTGGTGGTGAATATTGTTATCGCGATTTGGGTTTGCGTGGATTTTGAACAGATTTTGCTGATCGGGCTGTTGACTGAGGTGCTCACTTGTGGCTTGATTTTGATCACGGCGATTATTTGCGCATTGCGCCGTCAGCGTAGCGCCTATTTCTTCGTTGTCGCTTTCGCCATCGCCGCCTTGGGTGCCATACTCACCATCTTGCGCCTGATGGGTGTCATTCCGAATAATATTTTTACCACCTTCGCGCTCCAGTTTGGCGGTTCGATTCAACTGCTGGAACTGGCTTTTGCCTTGCTTGACCGCTACACCATTATCCGGCGCGAAAAGGCGCAGGCACAAAAGCAGGCATTTGAGGCGGGTCAGTTACTCACGGATAAGCTGGTTCAGGCCGAGCGCCTGCTGGAACAACGGGTTGAGCAGCGCAGCCAGGAACTCTCGGCCAGTAGCGCTGCCTTGTTGCAGGCCAACATCGAATTGGAAAACGCCTGTCAACTGGCTGAAACCTCGCGCCAGCAAGCCCAGGTGGCCAGCGAACACGCAAGCCGCTCGCTGGATGCCTTGCGGGCAACCCAAAGCCAATTGATTCATGCTGAAAAAACCGCGGCACTCGGGCATTTGATTGCGGGCGTGGCGCATGAAATTAATAACCCGGTGGGGGCGGTGAAATCGAGCAATGACAGCATAGCCGATGCCTTATGGAAGGCATGCTCGAATGCCGGAAAACTGTTTCAAATCCTCGATGACGAGCGCTTGACCTTGTTGGAAACGCTGGTGGCCCATGCCAATTCGCGCAGCCTCATGCGCACCAGCCGCGAGGAGCGCGCGCAAACCCGCGCCGTGAGCGAGCAGCTGGAACAGGCGGGCATCGAACATGCCCGCCATCGGGCTACCATTTTGGTTCAGGTTAACGCCCAAACCGAGGTGGATCGATTTTTGCCCCTGCTGCGCCATCCGGAGGCTGATTTGATTCTGGATACTGCACGCAACGGCGCAATGCTGGTCAATAATATGCAAAATATTAATACCGCGATTGCACGGGCCGCCAAAATTGTCTTCACCCTGCAATCTTTTTCGCAAGCCGAGCATGCTAGCCAGGCACAGAGCGTTGATTTGCACGCGGGTTTGGAGGCGGTGCTGATGCTGTATCAAAGCCAGATCAAGAAAAATATTGAATTGGTACGCCGTTATGAACCGATTGCGCCGCTACGCTGTTACCCGGATGAATTGACTCAGGTGTGGACCAATTTGATTCACAATGGCATGCAGGCGATGGATTTTCGCGGCACGCTCACGCTTACCATTGAGCGCATCGGCAATGAAGCCGTGGTTGGCGTGGGCGATACGGGCTGCGGTATCCCCGAGGCGATTATCGGGCGGATTTTTGAAGCCTTTTTTTCTACCAAAGTAGCGGGCGAGGGCAGTGGTTTGGGTTTGGATATCGTCAAAAAAATTGTGCAAAAACACCATGGGCGGATCGATGTGCAAAGCCAGGTCGGCGTGGGCACCACGTTTTTGGTTTATTTACCCTACGATACGGAGGGGACATGAACCGGGCCGAACGCGTTGGGTATGGCGCCTTACGGTATGCGCTGCTGCTGCCGACATTGCTGCTGTTTTGGCTGCTGCCGGCGGCAGCGACGGTGCAGGGCAGGATGGTGGATGTTAGCCATATTGAGCAAACTGCACTGTCGCTGACCGAATATGTGTCGGTGCTGGAAGACGCTTCCGGCAAATTGACGCTGGACCAGATTCAGCAGCCAGCGCAGGCTGCGCGCTTTCAAGGCGGCGCGCCAGCGGGCTACGGGCTAAACTATGGTTTGACCCGTTCTGCATTATGGGTGCGCCTGACGTTGCGTAATGACAGTGCACAGCCATTGGAGCGGATGGTGGAATTTCGCTATGCGCTGCTGTCGCGGATTCAATTTCACCAGCCGCTTGCAACCGGTGGCTGGCAAACGCTGGGCACCGGAAATGTAATGCCGTTCGCCACCCGGCCTTACCCGAATCGTTTTTTTATTTTTCCCGTGCGCCTGGCCGCGCATGAAAAGCAAGTGCTGTATTGGCGGATTGAATCGGTCAATCCGATGAATATCAACGTGTTTTTATCCACGCCCCGGCAATTTCACCGCTGGGAGCGCAACGATTATCTGGCCCAGGCATGGTATTTTGGTATGGTGCTGGCCATGATCTTATTTAATCTGGTGCTGTTTATTGCATTGCGCGAGCTGATCTATGGCTTGTACCTTAATTTTGCGCTTTGCGCCGCATTAACCGTTGCCGTACAGCAATTCTCAATTTAAAAAATACCATAAAAGCAACAGTGTATTTCCATTACCACACTGTCTTCAACAGCATCAAAATATGTACAAATAAAGCTTGTAAACTTTTGCGAAACCTGT
>JBKJLF010000306.1:0-9553 GCA_046597185.1 Burkholderiaceae bacterium
AGAAACCTTACGCTGCGCAATGTTTCGTTATCCATCAAGGATCAACTCAGCCTGTTATGCCAACGCGGCGTGGTGGCGATGACCAACGATGGCGTGGACTTGTATGGCGTTAGCCTGACGGTGCAAATGGGGGCCTTGCTCAGCTTGCAAAAAAGCGGCCAGTTGGCACAATGGGTAGCCGTGTTGCGTGCGGTATTGACGGCGCGTCGTGACTATGAAACCTGGGGCCGGCTCAATAGCGCTTTTTTTCGGCGCGAATTTTTGTTTTCGGTCTTGATCGGTGAACACCGCGAAAGCTTGCATTGGCGGCAAAAATATATCCATTCGAGCAAGCTTGGCGCAGATCGGCCCGGTAGTGTCTTTTTTCAGTATGAGGATGGCATCCGTTTATTCAAGACCCTGGCCCAAAGTGGGCAGATTACCATTTTGGCCGATGTTTTTTTCGCCTCCGAATGGGTGTTAAACGATACCCGCAGCGCTTGGGAAACCGCGCTGGCGCTGGGTGCCATCGGCCACGACGACAGGCGCTACCTGCGGGCGCTGTGCTGGCAAGCCTGGTTGCGTGGCGACTTCACGCGTTTGGCGCACTGGCAAGCGCTGCTGGCCAGGTTACCGCTGCCCGACCACGTGAGCGCTTGTGGTGATGAAAGCGGCATTGGCATGGCCATGGCCTTGCAACACGGCCAGTATGCGGTGGCTATTGCCCTGCTGGAAGCGGAGCAAAAAGCCCTGAAAAAAATCACCGGGCAGCGCGCCCGTTTCGTCCCGGATTTGCCCGGTTTGCTGTACAGCGTAGCGCTGCTGGCGCAACACGATGCAGCCAGCTTCAAGCGCGCCAGAGTGCAAATTGACGAAGGCGTGAAGAGCGCTGGTTGCGGCAGCTATGTGTTATTGCAAACCTTGCTCAATCATTTGCAGCATGAGCTGGTGCAAGGTGCGCCCCGGCTTGCCTTGCCCGCGCTGCCGAATGTGGATACCCTGTTTCTTGGTTTGGCCCAATACTGGCTGGGCGAGCCGCCCTCCGAGGCAATTTGCGCAGCGCTCTTGCAGTTGCGCCACAATTGCCAGCAGGCGCTGTTGTGGAATATGGTTGCGCAATTGGATGTGGTGTTGCAGCGGCACTATAACAGCGCGCCGCTATTACCCAACTGGCATGCAGAAAAGCAATTGCACCCGCTGGCCGATGCGCTGCAACCGGAGCTTGGCTGGCGGCGCGCCCTCACGGCTTTGCTGCAGGTGAAGGCGGATTCGGGTGTGCAAGCTGGCAGTAAGGTGCGCATTGGCTGGATACTGGATATTGAGCAAGGGCGTGCCGTTTTAGAGGCAATGGAGCAAAAACGCAGCATCACCGGTTCATGGACGGTCGGCCGCCCGATTCAGTTCAAGCGCCTTGCGCTGGACCCGGCGAGCGTAGAGAGTTTGTCTGATCAGGATAAACGCATTGCCGCCTGCATCCTGGAATCAACCAGCAATTACGGTCGTAAATACTATGTGCTCGATGCGGATAAAGCGTTGGTACAACTGATCGGCCACCCGCACGTGTATTGGCGCTATGCGCCCAATGTACGTATCGATATCGTCAAAGGTGAATTTGAACTGCACTTAAGCTCGCTCGATCAAGACGTGACCCTGCAACTGCATCCGGTGCCGCAACCCGATACCGCCATGGTTTGGCGTAAGCAAACCACGACCCGGTTTGCGGTGTATGTGGTCAGCCCGGAAATCAGGCAAATTGCCAGCATTTTGGGTGACAGCATCACCGTGCCTGCCCAAGCGAAAGCGCAATTGGTGGAGGTGATTGCCGCCATTGCCCCGCAGTTGGTGATTGCTTCCGATTTGCCGGAACTGGCTGAACATGTGATCAGCATCCCCGCCGACACCCGCTTGTATGCGCACATGTTACCGCTGGCGCAAGGCTTGTGCATGCAATTGCTGGTGCGCCCGCTGGCCGATGGCCCCTGGGCGGCACCGGGCCGGGGTGCCGCCCATTTGCTGGGCCAGCGCGATGGTGAGACGGTGCAGGTGGTGCAGGTGGTGCGCCAGTTGGCTGATGAAGCACAGCATTTGCAAGCGCTCATTGATGCTTGCCCCAGCTTGCTGGCGGCGGAGCATGACGGCCAGGAATGGACGCTGGCGCACCCTGAAGCTTGCCTGGAATTATTAGCCGAACTCAAGGCCTGGCCGGAAGCCCGTTTGCAATTGGTGTGGCCGGAAGGCGAGCGTTTTCGCATCCGGAGCAGTGGCTCGACGGGTCAAATGCGCCTGGGTATCAAACAGCAGGGTGCATGGTTTGTGGCAGACGGGGCAATTACGCTGGATGATGGCCGGGTGTTGGCCCTGCGTGAATTGCTGCAATTGGCGAGGCAGGCGGCGGGGCGGTTTATTAAGCTGGGCGAGAACGATTATTTGTCCCTGAGCGAACGCTTGCGCAAGCAGTTGGCGCAATTGAATGCCTATGCCGATATCAGCAGCGCCCATGGCGTGCGCATCAATGCACTGGCGGCACCGACCCTGATCGAATTAACGCACGAAGTAGGCGAGTTGCAAGCCGACAGTGCCTGGCGCGCGCAAGTGGAAAAGCTCGACAGTTTGGCCAGTTTTTCACCCGAGCTACCCGGCACCCTGCAAGCGACGCTACGCGACTACCAATTGGAAGGCTATCAATGGTTGGCA
Organism: Burkholderiaceae bacterium; assembly: GCA_046597185.1. Classification (GTDB taxonomy): domain Bacteria; phylum Pseudomonadota; class Gammaproteobacteria; order Burkholderiales; family Burkholderiaceae_D; genus CAMBDR01. The sequence goes on from JBKJLF010000306.1 coordinate 2,674, forward strand.
CGTTTGGCGCGCTGGGGCGTGGGCGCTTGTTTGGCCGATGATATGGGGCTGGGTAAAACTGTGCAAGCACTGGCCCTGCTGCTGTTGCGGGCGGCCCAGGGCGCGGCGCTGGTGGTGGCCCCGGTGTCGGTGGCGATGAACTGGCACAGCGAAATCACCCGTTTTGCGCCCACGCTACGGGTGCGGGTCTACCAGCGCGAGCGCAATCTGGACGACCTGGGGCCGTTTGATATCGTCATCGCCAGTTATGGTTTGCTGCAAACCGAGGCCGCCGCCTTGGCTGCCATCCATTGGCACAGCGTGGTGCTGGACGAAGCGCAAGTGATTAAAAACGCCGCCACCAAGCGCAGCCAGGCGGCGATGGCCTTGCATGCCGACTTTAAAATGATCGCCAGCGGCACGCCGGTGGAAAATCATTTGGGCGAATTATGGAATTTGTTCCGCTTCATCAACCCCGGTCTATTAGGTTCCAAAGAACGCTTTGCCGAGCGCTTTGCCAAGCCGATTGAGCGTGGTGACAAGCCAGCGCGCCAGCACTTGAAAAAGCTGATCCAACCCTTTATTTTGCGCCGTACCAAGGCCGAGGTCTTGAGCGAATTACCACCGCGCACCGAAATTACGCTGCAAGTGAGTTTGTCCAGTGAAGAGCGCCATTTGTACGAAGCGCTACGCCAGCAAGCGCTGATCAATATCGAGACCATGAAAGCCGGGCCAGACAACGCCGCCATGCAAATACTGGTCGAAATAACCCGGCTGCGGCGTTTTTGCTGCAACCCGAAGCTGGTGGTGAAAACCAGCAATTTGGTCGCCAGCAAGTTGACGGTATTGGCCGATACGGTGGAAGAATTGCTGGAAAACCGCCACAAGGCGCTGGTGTTTAGCCAGTTTGTCGATCATTTGGCGATTGTGCGTGAATGGCTGGAGCAAAAAGGCATTCAGTACCAATATTTGGATGGGGCCACGCCGCCGGTTGAGCGCAAAAAACGGGTCGATGCGTTTCAGGCCGGGGAGGGCGATATCTTTTTGATTAGCTTGAAGGCAGGTGGTACGGGTTTGAATTTGACGGCGGCCGATTATGTGATCCACCTTGACCCGTGGTGGAACCCGGCGGTGGAAGACCAAGCCTCAGACCGGGCGCACCGCATGGGGCAATTAAGGCCGGTGACGATTTACCGCTTGGTAACGGCAGATACGATTGAAGAAAAGATTATTGCACTGCATGCCGAGAAGCGGGATTTGGCCGATAGTTTGTTGGGTGGTGGCGATGTGGCGGGCAAGTTGGATACGGCGGCTTTGTTGCGTTTGTTGAAGCAAAGTGCGGCCTAAACCCAACGCTGCGGCGCGCTTTTCAATGGGGCAGCAGAAAATCATAAAAAAGTGGGGTATGATCGACGCCACCAAATTAATGCCACTAACATGATAGAAAGTTTATAAAATGGATGCACCACTGATTGCCCGCGTTGCCACCTTGTTTGATGACCCCATCCTGTTTCAATGGGCACGTCGTTATTACCGCCAGGATTGCCTTGGCGAGCAAGAACGCCAAGTGCTTGCCGCAGCCTGGTTCGACGATGCACACATCAAGCATTGGCTGGATCAGAATGATCCGGTGATACTGAAAAAATTGTTTCGTGATCTGGAACCCGCCCGATTTGCCCGGTTCACCAAGGAACTGGCCGCCAATTGGGCAACTTGGCCAGAGGATTTGGCGGAACCGTGCGCCAGGATACTATGCCAACTCGACCCCGCGCTGGCAGAAGCCTGTTTTTGCGATTATGTTGATGCACAACAAAAATTGAGTAGCGATTGTTTAGCCGCGATTGCCAGCAATCTCACCCAACTTTCGCCCGAATTTGGTCTTGACTTTGTCAATTTGGTCGTGCCATTGCTTGAACAGGGCAGGGAACACACGCGAGCTTTGTTGGTGCTGGATTTCATCAAAACAGCCGCGCTGCATCAACACACTAGCTTGCCCTACCTGCTGGATGAAGCTTTTGCGGCCTCACCGCACAGCGAAAATATTGTCAAGGGTTTGGCGCAAGTGTTGTTTGATCACTCGGCATTTGCTGATCAATGTTTTGGTATTAACGAGGGATGGGATTGTGCCTCTTTTCAACATTTGGCGCTGTTATTTGACGATGCGGCCCCTTTGGCAGAAATGGATTTGGTACTCAAGGCCGACCAGCCGCTTGCCAGTGCTATGGCTTTACTTGCCCAACACCAGCAAACGCACCCCACAGTGCGCCTGTGGCTGGAAACCATTGGTGCCAGTGCCAGCAGTAAAGAAGAAAAATACGCGATGCCGCTGGCGATATTGGCACTCTCGGCCCTTGCGTTTGCATTTGAACGCAAAGCGCTGAACACCAACGAGTGGGCGCTGGCCGAACTGGTTAAGGTGCTGGCACTGGATTGCCAGCAACGCCGCCATGTTGAAGCGCTGGCTGCGGCTATTTCTGCCTGGCCGAAAGAGCAGGTTGTGCCGGCCTTGACCGAGAAGCTGACCGAAGCAAAAGCCTCCTGGGGCGCGCTGGCGGTAGTCGATTTAATGGGTAAGTTGGCTTGGCCCGAATTTGTGCCCACCCTGGTGGATTGCCTGGGCGCATCGTGCGGTGACTTTTTATGTGAAGCCGCCCAGGCCGCCTTGGCCAAGCTTAATCCCCTCGCTTGCCAAACTTTGATTGACCAGTGGGATGCGCTGGATTCTTCCCAGAAAATTTATGGTGGCACGGTTTTGGCCGTGCATGCTGGCCCCATCGTGGCCGATTTTCTGCTGGCACGCGGTGAGGCCTTGATGGCCGACGATTTGGAGGCGTGGCATTCGCTGGCCATCAACACGATTGATCAACGCTTGCTTGAATTAATCCGGGGCCATCTGCACCGGCAGCAATACTTAATTGACAACGCATATTATATTCAGTGTCGATTATTGGCCCAAAATGAAGCAGAGTTGGCCCCGGTGCTTGAGCGAATCAATCAGGAACATGCGCGGCAAGATCGCGTCATGGCTCGATTTGAGAACAAGGCTGATGATGCGCCGTATTCCATCAATTTGCATTTGCGCTGTACCACCTGCAACAGCAAAAACGATTATGAGGTCAAACGCGTCTTCGTCGGCCTGCCTGCCGCAAGCCTTAATTATTTGTTGGCCGATGAATTTGCCTGTGCCTCTTGTGGTGAACTAAGCGACTTTGAATTTGAAAATGAGGCCAATTTGGCCATTATGGGTGAGCTCATGCTCAGTATGGGGCAGATGCAAAGCGATAAACCGTATCTTGGCCCGCTTGTCCCCCAGCCAAATGTCGACTGGTCGGGCAAGTTGATTCCGATTCAAGAAGCGCTGGTAAGGTTGCAGGCGCAGCTTAAGGCCAAGCCGGACGACTGGCTGGCTTGGTTCCGGCTGGGTAATGTGATGCGGGGCTTGTCCAGGTTGCACAAAGCCAGTGATTGCTTTGCCCGCGCGCATCAGCTCAACCCATTGTTTTTGGAGGCCACCATCAACACTTCCAATGCCTTGGTATGGGCCAAGCGCTATTGGGAGGCGTTTGAGGTATTGCAGCAAAGCCTGCAACTGCGGGATCGTTGGTATATACATTCAGCACTGCCGCGCGAAAAGCATAAGGAATTTATCGATGCGTACAATGCCTTGCGTAGCCAACTTGGCCGTACCGAGCTACCACCATTGGCGGCATTGCCGCCGCAAAGCCTGGTCAAAGCGGGTAGAAATGACCCTTGCCCGTGCGGGAGTGGCAAGAAGTTTAAAAAGTGTTGTATGCCGTAGTGAGGCGAGTCGTTCACTGAAAGTGGGTGGACGGGCGATATTTTGGGTCAGGTGGACACGGCGGTTTCGTTAAGGTTGTTGATGGAAGTGTTTAATGGTGTTGGGCGCTGCTGAACGCAAATTATTTGGTGCGCTTGACTATTTTGTTGTATTTGGTCATACTCCGTTTTGCTTCGGGTTGTTTTGAGCGGGCGTTCACTACCTACCCCGAAGCATGGTGTTCGCGCCAGGAAGGCTTAGTTAAAGGCTGAAAGTAATGCACTAAGCGCTCGGCATTGTGATTCAAAGTTGTGCAAGAAGCTGAATTTTTGACGAGAACCAGTCGTATCCAGTATTTTGAAAGCCTCCGCAAGGGGGGCTTTCGTTATTCTTGGCTAGAATGGTTGGTGGAGATGGTTACGCTTCCACCTGTTAAAGGGCGGATTGATTTGCTGCAACGTCCAAATGCACTTTGATCAGCTCAGCCATCTCAACAAACGCCGCTAGTTTTGCTTGTAATCGCAGGGCATCTGTTTGATCCGTATTCAGTCTTTCCAAATCAAATTCATGCGAAGTTGCTTGAAGCGACTCTACAAATTCCACATCTAAATCGACTTCAGGTGCGCCGATATCTTGTGCCATTTTCAACCACTCACCAAGCCCGTCGTCAGTCGCTACGTTTATAATTTGGGCCAAGCAATATCTAATCAACAGTTTTGCTGCGTCGTCGAGGGCTAGTATTGCAGTGCTCCAATCAACCGCGTGGTTTTTGGCCCCTTGGGCCGAGCTGATATTCCTGAGTACTTTTGTGAAGTAGAATGGTTGGGCTTTATCAGGATGAATCGCCGCAAGCACGGCAACTGCACTTTCTATCTCCTCAAAAGGGCGGCTACCGTTGGCCATCGAATTCCTATGCTTCCACAACAATAGAATCGCTTCCATACAGGCTTGGCGCGCCTTTTGCGCATCATCACCCTGAGCCGTTTCTGCTTGCGTGATCAGATCAGCAATGTGGTGGATCATCCATTGCGTCAACATGTCTGGTGCGCGGTCGCCGCCCAATTGTGCAATAAGCTTTTTGCCAAGGTTAATGACTTGGTGATCAGAGTGTCGTGATGGTTCCATTAGATTTGAGTAAATAGTAGCGGTTGTAGGATGCTGGGTAGCGGACATAGATATCTTCCTCGTCGCGGCCGTATGGCCGCGACGACAAGGTGCGACGAATTTTGACTTCAATGATCAAGCAAGCTGCATTTTTCGCAAGTAACGCCTGTAAAAATGGCTTTGTCGCAAGCAAACGCCGTCCGGCATTTTGAGATTTCTCATAATTATCATTCTCGGCTGACTCACCCCAAATGATGGAGGACAATGCGTGTGCATCGACTGCGGTATCGTGCTTGCTATCCAAATAGTCCCAAGTGCGTTGTTCAGTGTCACTGCAAAGGCCCATCTGTTGGCAGATGTGGGCAGCAGGTCGTAGTGGTGGGAAATGTATGTTGGCAGCCCAAGGATCAAGGCCGTCTATATGGTCGTTGCGGTCAAAATTTTCTATCCAGCCTGTAAGTTGATAAATGCCTTCGTCAATGTTGTCATCGTCACCTGCATCTGGAAGGAGATATCTATCATTATCCGCACAGGTTTGCAGTGTGCGCAGCAATGCATCTGCCGTTTGCAGCGAAACCAGTGCGCTGCCAATGCGTGTCCATTGCTCTTTATTCCCATTGCATATCGTCCAATTTCCAGCCACCGTCAGCGTGTTATTCGTCATAAACAGGGTTTTGTCAAAGTCAGCTAAAGATACAGACCAGCGCCATTCATCGTCACCAATATCGCCCAAATCGGCGTATTCCAATGGGGTAGGATCGCGGCGATCCGCGAGCCAGCGCCCATCGGATCGGGTCAGGGAGTGGTCTGTCAACCAGTATGACAAAGAATCCCACTCATCAATATTTTCTCGTTCTGGTACTTGTACGTCACGCTGTAATTCGCCAGCCACGATCATCATCGAATGGTAAGCGCGGTAGAAATTTAAATCTTCTACTTTGGGATAGGTCCCCTGTGAATGGTGGGTACTTTTGTGTCTATAAGCGTTGATTTGGTATCGACGGTCATCCGCCAAAGTCTTTGAGCCTAATCGGTCATTTCTGTATAGGACTTGTGTGGCGCGCTGGGCGATAATATTTTCACTTAGTCCAAATCGGTGCCCTAATATTTGGAACCAAGAGCTAACCATGTCATAGCCGAAGTGAATGCTGGATCCGACTCTATCATCATTCTTTTCGACAATAGTGTGATCTTGTTCCGATTTTTCCCCTGAATTTAGTTTCACAAGGCATTTGGGTTCGCTTGCCGCTTCCAGCATCGCACGCGTTACTGTGTCAATAGTCAAAACACCCGCACTTGCTGACAGCCATTCACACTTGCTAACGCGAGCACTGCATTTGCTGCAACGCTACGGATAAGCAGATGCAAATCACCGCATAGTCCAATGCAACCTTGGCATCAGTTGGCGAAAGCTTGAGAGCCAACAATCCAATCAAGTTGAAAAGACTACCTGTCCCCAACTGGTCGGGCATTTCTGCGATGGCAGTAACGGCAATATCCACCACCTGTAACGCTTTCATGCCGATAGACTCATTAATAACTTCTAAGGGTAGTACCACATGATACCGTCGCGTGGAGATTGTAAGACAATTTTTCGTGACGATTTTGCGTACCAAGTCAGTTAATGCGGGCGTGACTGATCGCATGACTTTCCAAGATGGCGGCAGCTTGCTCAATAAGTCCTTTAAGTCATAAAGGCTGAACCCGGCGAAGTCTTTTAGAATTGCAATAAATTTGTCTTCCTGGCCAAGAGCAATTTTTTGCGCGGCCTCAAGAAAGAAGTTCATGGACCACGAAAAACCAGCATCTGTTTTGTAACGGTTGTGGGCCTTGATCAGGTCATCCAATCTGTGTATTTCAAGACCGGTAAAAATGGCGTCCCAATTCTTTTCCGGTGAGGTGCAGCAATTCTCAATTTAAAAAATACCATAAAAGCAACAGTGTATTTCCATTACCACACTGTCTTCAACAGCATCAAAATATGTACAAATAAAGCTTGTAAACTTTTGCGAAACCTGT
>JBKJLF010000512.1:0-11735 GCA_046597185.1 Burkholderiaceae bacterium
CATTAACACGCCGGCACTGGCTGCATCAACGATGGCGGCGCGCCGACCCTCCTCCAATTTACGCCAGGTCGTGCCTTTGCGGTTAACTAAAATTTCCCAACTGTGTACTGCCAGGCAGGTTTCAACAAAGGCCGGGCTGACGCCTGCTTTTTTGAAATCATGAAACGTGTAGCGCAGTTGTTGTTCGTCGAGCCAGGTACGGGCTTTTTTGACGGTATCGCAATTGGGAATGCCGTAAAGGGTAATGGTCATGAAAGAGCTTACATATTCAAAGTAAATTCGGTGTACGAGGGTAAGTCGTCCGCCGGCTTGTTGGTTTCGGGTTGCGCGGTTTTGCTATCCGGGCCGTTATTGAGCAACCACAGCAGGTTGGATGCGGAATCGGCATTGGCCAGCGCATCTTCCTGGCTGATTTTGCCTTCTTTCACCAACTGCACCAAGGCCAATTCAAATGATTGCGAACCGGGTGACATGCTTTTTTCCAGTGCTTCTTTAATCGACCCGATATCGCCTTTTTCGATCAGTTCGGCAATATGGCGGGTATTGATCATGATTTCCACCGCCGGGGTGCGGCTGCCGCCCGCCACCGAACGAATCAGGCGTTGCGAAATAATCGCCTTGACCGTGGAAGATAAATCCTGCAACAGCGCCGGACGATTTTCAATTTGATAAAAGCTGATGATACGGTTCAGTGCGTTATAACTGTTGTTGGCATGCAAGGTGGCCAACACCAGATGGCCGGACTGCGCATAAGCCAGCGAAGCGGCCATGGTTTCGCGGTCACGAATTTCGCCAATCAAAATACAATCCGGGGCCTGGCGCATCGAATTACGCAAGGCGGTGTACAGGTCTTGCGTATCGGTGCCAATTTCACGTTGGTTGACAATCGATTTTTTGTTGCGAAACAGATATTCGATTGGGTCTTCCAGCGTCAGAATATGGCCGGGACGGCGCTCGTTGCGGTAATCCAGCATTGAGGCAATCGTGGTCGATTTACCCGAACCGGTGGCCCCCACCAATAAGATCAAGCCGCGCTTTTCCATAATCAATTCCGCCAGCACTGGCGGCAAACCCAGTTCATCGAGCGCCGGAATCATACCCGGTACAAAACGAATCACTGCCGACAAACTACCGCGCTGACGGAAGGCCGATAAACGGAAACGCCCGATGTTTTGCACCGGGATACCCATATTCAATTCGTTTTTGGATAACAACTCTTCCATTTGCTCCGGTTTAACCACTTCCGACAATAAAGCCTGAATATTGTCGGTATCCAATTTTTGCTGATTAATGGGGATTAAGGTGCCATTGATCTTTAAGTGGACAGGCGAATTGACGGCAAAAAACATGTCGGAAGCCCCTTTTTCCTTCATTAACAGGAATAAGCGATCCATTGCCATAATAAGCTCCTTGCTTGATCAAAACTGGTTCAAATTGCGAAAAAAGGTTTAGATGCCTCGCAGCAACTCGTTAATGCCGGTTTTGGCGCGAGTTTGGGCATCGACCCGTTTTACAATTACAGCACAATATAGGCTGTATTTGCCATCTGCGGAAGGAAGATTTCCAGAAACAACCACGGAACCAGCCGGAATACGTCCATAACTGACTTCACCTGTGGCGCGATCATAAATTTTAGTCGATTGGCCGATGTACACGCCCATCGAAATTACCGAGTTTTCTTCAACGATGACGCCTTCCACCACTTCAGAACGTGCGCCGATGAAGCAATTGTCTTCAATAATGGTCGGTGCCGCTTGCATAGGTTCTAACACACCACCGATGCCAACCCCGCCTGACAAGTGAACATTTTTACCGATTTGGGCGCAAGAGCCAACGGTGGCCCAGGTATCGACCATTGTGCCTTCATCGACATAAGCACCGATATTCACATAAGATGGCATTAATACCACGTTTTTGGCGATAAAGCTACCTCGTCTTGCAACGGCGGGAGGCACCACCCGAAAGCCGCCATCGATAAAATCTTGCGCCGTATAGTTGGCAAATTTGGTGGGCACTTTGTCGTAAAACTGCATCGCCGAGGCATCATTCAAGCCAACGGGCATGAGTTGATTGTCTTCCAGACGGAACGACAATAACACTGCTTTTTTCAGCCACTGATGCACGACCCAGTTACCGTCAATCTTTTCGGCAACCCGTTTTTGGCCTTGATCGAGTTGATGCAGGGTTTCGGCAACGGCGGCGCGAATGGCGGCGGGGGCGTTTTTTGGGGTAAGTTGAGCGCGCTCTTCCCATGCTTGTTCGATAATTTGTTGCAATTGTTGAATCATGTTATTCAATCAAAAAAGTTGATTAATGAGTGGAGCATCTTTTGCCAACTTGGGTGACTGCCACAAAGCTGGCGGGCTAACATGGCCCAAGATGGGATGAATTTGGGCTTTTTATCTTGTTTTCGCACGAGTGGTAACTCATTGCGGTGGCATTTTAACATGAAGCGGCGCGGGTTACGCTGCATTGCAGCGAAAAGGCTGGCCGGGCGCATCAAGTGCGCAAAAATTGTGGGTAAAATTAGAAATTTCTGTTGTGCATCGTAGGGGGAGGGACTGAAGCGCCGTATTTTAGATTGCCGCAGTATGAGAGAATTATATATATTGATATGTGGAAACTTGCCAACAGGAAATTCGTAGTTTTCTTACGTATTTTCAGAAAGGCTATAAGCCCAGCGCAATCACGCCCAGCGCAATCAGCATCGCACCGGCGATTCGCGGCATACGGTCGCTTTCGCCTAACAGATGGCCACCAATCAAGGCGGCAAATAACATCGATACTTCACGCGCAGGCGCGACATGGCTTAGCGGTGCCATTTGCAGCGCGTACAAGACCATCACATATGAAACCGGGCTAATCGCGCCGACCAGTAAGGCGTATTTCCATTGCACACGCCACTGCGCGCGGGTGGTGCGCCTGTCCCGCAAGACCACGGGCAGCAGCAGTGGGATGCGCGCCAGATTGCCAAAATAGTCGATCAAAATCGGTGAAAACAACAGCACCTTTACCGCATAGCCATCCAATAGCGTGTAACTGCCAATGAAAAAGCCGGTCAGCAAGCCATACGCCATGCCCTTGCGCAGTTTGCTGCGTGCGCTGCGGTCGTGGCTTTGTTGTAATAATTTGGGGCCACCCGCAATAAAAAATACGCCGCCCACCACCGCAAAAATGCCTGCCAGTCCAAGCAACGAGATTTTCTCCTGAAATAGAAAAATGGCGCTCAATGCCGAGAGCAGCGGGCCAGAACCGCGTGCGATCGGGTAGACCACGGTTAAATCGGCTTTTTTGTAGCCGCGCAAGAGGACGATGAAGTACAGTAAATGCAATACGGCCGTGGCCAGAATGAAGCCCCATTCGCGCAGGCCCCAAAAATTGACCACGCCCCAGGCAGCCCAGGTGCCGACGGGTGCCCAGATCAGGGCCAGGAAGATGGCGGTAAAAAAGGCAAAACGGGCGTCGCCATTGGCTTTTTTGGCGGCGATATTCCAACTGGCGTGAATGAGTCCTGCGAAAATGACGAGGGCAAAGGCGGAAAGAGGCACAAGCGGCTTTTGAAATTGAAAACAGGCGCTATGATAGCGCATTTACCAAAAAATTTCTTTACCACACTAAGCAAGCATACTAAGCAATCATAAAACCATCGGTTGCCAAGGTATGGCCATCATCGAAGCGTAAAACGCGTTCTGGCCATTGCAGCGCGGCCAGTTTGAAGTGGTGGGGTTCGGTATTCTTTTTTCTGGCTGACCAGCGTGCGCCGACGGAAAAATCAATACAAAACACATTGCCACATTGACCATGCCATGCGTGGGGGGCGATGTTTTCAAATAAATCCATATCCCCTTTGCCGAACGCATCCTTGGCAGCGTAATGAAAGCGCCGCCAATAATGGCCCACCACCACGGGAATGGCGTCGTTATACGTATCCCACCAGGCTGCGCGTTTCACGAAACGCCATTTGCCGCCGGCAAAAAAAGGTACGTCGCCATTGCGCTCGACGCCGGAAGTGAGCACGCGAATCGGGTTGAGCATTTGGTGGATCGCGTCATGTTCGGCGTGGGCTTGTAAGAATGGCGGCTGCATGGCCGGGTTTTCCAGCCCATGTTGCCAGTCGCGTAATTCTTCTTGCATGCGTTGTTTGATCAATTTGGCTTGTTGCGCCACGATCTGGTTCCAGTGTTCATAGTGTTGCAACAGGGTGGTGACGGGAATGCTTCGTACTTGTTCGATTTGATCCGGTATCCAGGCGGCGTGAACGACGCGTAAGTCAGCACGTTCCAGCCCGATTGGCAAGCTGGCGAGAAATTCGGCGATATGTTTTTTTTCTGCGCCTAAAGGTCGTTTGAAGGGGTGATATTTGACGTTGTCACGGATCAGGCGCTCATCAAAATACCAGCCGGAACCGTCTTTTGGGTCTTCGCGCAGTAAATTCAATTCATGATTGCCCAATACTGCCATCGCGCGGCCAGTTGTTACCAAGCGTTCGACCAGGGTCAGTACGGCCGGGCTATCTGGCCCACGGTCGCAAAAATCGCCGACAAAAATCAAAGTGCGACCGTTGGGATGCTCCCCGTCGTGGTCGTACCCGAGGTGCTGCAGCAAACTGTTCAACGCGTCGAATTCGCCGTGAATGTCACCAATGATATCCAATGGGCCGGGGGGAAGAGATTGGATCAAGGCTGCGGCGGCGGCGATTCTGCCGGACTCAGTTTTGGACCCATTGGGTAAGTTAGCTTCAATTTCCGGCTGATTCATGTGTTCCTTCGGTCGCAAGGTCAGGGCGCAGTATAACCTGTTTGTTATGGTTGTTGTGAATAATTAAGGATTCCAGTTTTATGCGTCGGCGTTTCCCATGCCAGTACATGGAATACTTGCAGGTCTTGATCCTAGCAGCCTGTCGGACATAGGAAATCGAAGCGAAAAATTCGCTACGACAGCACAGATTTTGCGGTTCGCCGCCCGGCGGATTTTGCAGCCGATTATTCCTATGTCCGACAGGCTGCTAGTCCAATTCGGCATGATTAACATGCCGTTTCGTCAAACATTTGTGGTTTAAATGCCATATTTTTCAATAAAACACCAAAAGATACCTGCCGAATTAGCACAGTGCGGCGGATTTGGATTAGCATGTTAACCATGCATCACTGATAACTTTGATTCGCGGATTAATTTTTTATTGGTTTTTTGACTCTAAATTTTGGCCTTATCGTTTTTTTAGCCAATCATCACCCAAGAGCGCCACCTGTTGTCATCGTTGCTTGCTTTAAACTTTTTAAAAAAGAGGCGCCTGATCACTATGAATTCCAACAAAGAATTAGAACAATTGCAAGTCAGTATGCAGCAGTCCCATGCCACGCTGGATCAACTGGAAGCAAAGGCATGTCCTGCCAGCCCACCGATGCAATGTTGCCCCCTGGCCCAGTGCAATGTCGCCGCAAGCGCTTGGCCATTTATTGCAGACTTCAACATTCCGCTGCTGGCGGCAGGCGGTGGCGATTGCAATCCCGACATTGCAAGAAATCTGGGGCCATTGGCAGGGCTGATTGGCACTTGGGTGAGTACCAGAAGCAATGGATTTAATGTCATGCCGATACCGCAGGCAACCGCCCCGAACGGCTTTATTTTGAAGAATTTCTTTTATTATGAAGTAATGACTTTCAGCGCAATCCAGAGCAAATTCGTCAATCGCGGCGGGGTGGGTGAACAAGACTGTTACACCCTGTTCTATGAACAACGAGTGTTTTTTTCGGACGGTGAACAAGCTAATCAACTGGTTCATGCAGAAAACGGCACTTGGTTGCATTTGATCACAGGGCCACAGGGACAAGGCCCGCTTAACCAGAAGCCGGACATACCGAGTCCACACGCACCCAATCCGATTCCTGCACAAAACCCGGCGCAGCAAATCGTCAAGCAGGTTTCTGTTCCGCATGGCATCTCAATACTCGCCAGCGGCGATGCGCGGCTAATTCAGGGCGCACCCGTCATTCCCGATGCCAACGCCCTGCCAGTGGGTGCGCCACCTGCCTGGTGGGAAGCTTACGGCCCGGAACTGCCGGACAATACCAGCATCCATCCCAATATTGTGCTTCAGGATGCCTTGATTGCGCTCAATAATCTGGGTATCGACGTGGTACGAACCCGGCAAATCCATGTTGATAGTGACAAGCACGGCAGCGTGAGCAACACTGAGTTCATCAAAAGACATAGCAACGTCACACGCTTCATGCAAACCCTGTGGCTGGAAGAATTATCCAACGGCCAACTTCTGCTGCAATATTCGCAGAATATCAGTTTAAAATTTGCCCAGACCCGTGGTAAGTCGTATGTATTCCCGCACATCACCGCCAATACTTTGTTTAAGGTGAAATAGTTAAAGGTTGTTGTAGTAGTAAAAGCGCAACCAGATCGTTATCTTGTTTTTGCAAGGGTTGATTTCAAGCGCTGATCATTTCCACTGCCAGCAGTGGCAGTATGGAGTTTTGTTAACATTATTGGCTCAAGCCAATTCTTGGAGAAATACATCATGGATGAAACTATCAAAGAACTACAAGTGCAACTCACCGAGTTGACATCAAAGATTAAAACATTGGAAGAAACCATCACCAATAACGCGGCCATTACCAAGTGCGATGTGTGCTTGAAATGTTCGCCTTGCATACTGCAATGCATCCCCTGTATTACATTTTGCTCGCCATGTTTGCAATGCGTTTGCTGCTGGCCCTGCATTGTCAATTTCTGTGCACTTTGTCAGCCGGTGCAGCAATGCCTGGCTTGCCAGCCCGCACAGCAATGTCTGGCTTGCCAGCCCGTTACTGCTTGTCAGGCTAACACCACCTTCCAGGCCACCTCACAATGCGCGAACTGTACAGTTTGCACAAGCTGTTTCCACTGCCTGCAATGCACACCCCAGTGTGTTCTCTGTCAGCCAACGCAGTGCTCGCTGTGCCTGCAATGTACCCAATGTACGATGTGTCAACCTCAATGCTCGCTGTGCCTGCAATGTACCCAATGTACGCTGTGCCAACCCCAATGCGTGGTATGTTCGCTTTGTGTGCAATGTGTTCAGTGCGTTCAGTGCCTGCAATGTGTTCAGTGTACGCCCTGCACGCCATGTAATGCCTGTACGCCGTGCTCGCCGTGCAACGCCTGTACGCCGTGCTCACCTTGTGCAGCCAGTGCTACCAGCAGTAGTAGTTAGTCGTTAGTCGTTTTGCCCAACCTGCGATGAGGTTTGGGTTGCCTGACGAAAAGCCGCAGGTGTTGGTGTCATTACATCAACACCTGCTTGGGTTCTTAATTGCCGCATTGAAAACTATTTATGAACAAACTTCAATTATCTCCCGCCGCCACCATTACCCCCAATGCACAAGGCGTGTTATTGCAGTCGGATCTGGGCGACTTTCAATTGCATGGCAAAGATGTCAGCGACTTTGTAAAAAATATTTGCCCCTTGCTACAAGGCCAGTATGATCAGATCACACTGTGCGCGCAACTTCCCGGCTATGGCAAGGCCAGCGTGATTGCGGTACTCGACTTGCTGAAAAAACATGGCCTGATTGAAGAAATCACGGAAAGCGATGCCTTTTTGCCGCCTTGGGCTGCGCACGAACGTTTTCTGAAAGCCTGGCAACATCCTGATAAAAAAGTCTCTGGCGATCTGGCGCAGACGCGTTTATTGGTCATTGGCCTGGAGCCGTGGTCAGTAAAAATGGTGGACGAACTGGCCCAGGCCGGGGTTGGCCACATTCATTTGCTCGATAATGACCTGTTGAGTAAGGACGATGTATTGTGCCATCGCCCACTGGGGCCGGAAAATATCGGTCAGCCCCGCACCGAGGTATTGCAAACTCTGCTGGCACAACAAACCCCATGGTGCCAGATCAGTAGCGCTCGTATGGCGCTGGATGCCAAGGAACAACTGGATATACCCAAAGACACCCATTGGGATTTGGTGATCGTCACCTTGTCCAAAGAAGCCCAATTTTGGTTGCGTAAAGCCTCCGATTATATTGACGCGGGTGCCTGGCCTGCCTTGTTTGGTGCGCTGGATGGACTGGAATCCTGGATAGGCCCTTGGGTCGTTCCCGGCCAGCGCGGTTGTTGGAACTGTTTGCGGCTAAGACGCCTGGGTACGGCACACCAGCCATCGATTGCGCATGAACTGGATAAAGTTGCCATCGGTAGCCAGCAAACCAGCCGCGCCCGCACGCTGTTAAGCCCGATGGCGGCCATGGTTGGCCAACAGTTATCGATGGAGGTACTCAAGCTGTTATTACGCTATACGCCTTCTTCACTGGAGAGCCAGGTTTTGGTTCACAATCTGGTGACGGGTGAGAGCGATCAGCACAAGATTATTCCCATGCCTTGGTGCGAAGTGTGCGGGCATCATCATCCGGTACGCATACCCGGTGCCGCATCAGGCCAGGCGACCCAATTGGGTGCCATGAGCGCGGTGGCAGCGCACCAGCCAGTCGAACACAACCCGCTTAATTATGTGAGTTCGATCGAGCAACTGAAAAAATTACTGGCAGGCTGGGTTGATCCGGTCAGTGGTATCATCCGCCAACTCAGCGGCCATGCAGCGCATCTGCCCGATTTCCCGGTCACCGCTTCAGCCGGCATGGCCACTTTTACGGCTGGCGAGTTTGATGTGCGTGGCATGGGCCAGATCGGCTCGGGTAAAGGTTTGGACGAGATTTCTGCCCATATCAGTGCCATTGGTGAAGCCATTGAGCGCTATTCTGCGGCACGCTTTCGTGTCAGCGACTGCAAATATGCCAGCATTGGCGAACTAAGCGGCGATTATGTCCACCCTGAAAAACTGGTTTTATATTCGAAACGCCAATACAGCACGCCCAATTTCCCTTTTTCGGAATGGCGCGCCAAACAAAAAATCCATTGGGTTCAGGGGCATTGGCTGGGTTTGCAAAAGCCGGTATGGGTGCCGGCACTGGTTAGTTATTTCAATTTCAGTGCGCGCCATGAAGAGCAATTTAGCCAGGTCTCATCCAATGGCTTGGCCGCCGGCCAAAACAACGACGATGCCGCCATTCGCGCCACCTACGAATTGATTGAACGTGACGCCATGATGCTCACCTGGTATGCCCAACTGCCTTGTCAGCGCCTCTCGCTCGATAGCCAGTATCAGGGAAAAATGCGGCTGATGATCGACCATATGACGGCGCAAGGGGTGGCGCTTGAAGTGTATTTGCTCGATGTCGGTATTCATGTGCCCACCGTGGTTTGTCTGGGTTTGGGCGATGGCATGACCACGCCAGCGGTATCGGTCGCGCTCGCCACGCATGGTGATATTCATGTGGCGATGCGCAAGGCCTTGTTGGAACAGGGTCATGTCATGCCCTATTTATGCCATTTAATGCGCAGCAACCACAAGCGCCCCAACCAGGTGCATGAAGTGCAAACGCTGGAAGACCATGCGGCTTACTATTTTTCCGGCGACAAGCTGGCCGCTTTCGATTTTATGCGCCAACCTGCGGCGCTGGCAATCAATCCTGCCCAATGGGCCTGGCCAGTGGTTGAAGGCAGCAATGACCTGCGCCAGCGTCTGTTGGCGGCCAATGTGGACGTGGCCATTGTCGATGTGACTGCACCGGACGTGGCCTTGAGTCCATTTCGGGTGGCGCGCGCGGTGGGCATCCATATGCAGCCTATTCATTTTGGCGAGCAATTCAAGCGAGTAGATAATCCCAGGTTACGCAAGTTACTCAGGGGCCGGGCAGTCAATCAAAATCCGCATCCTGTTGCATAAACAAAACGGGATCATCCCGCAACACTATATAAAGGAGAAAACTGATGAGAATACTGATTTGTGGTAGCAATTACGGGGCCAGCTATATCCGCGCGCTGGCAGCCAGTCAGGATCGTGTCCGGCTGGCGGGCATCCTGTCCAATGGTAGCGCACGTTCAATCGCCTATGCAGAGCAGGCCCAAGTGCCGCACCATACCAGCCTGGATGAGATTGCCGATGGCAGCATCGATATCGCCTGTGTTGCGGTGCCGGGTGCGGCGGGTCACCAGTTGGTACTGGCCTTGTTGGCCAAAGGCATTCATGTACTGTGTGAACACCCGGTCGGGCCGGAGCAAATGATGCAGGCGCTGGCGGCAGCACAAGGGCATGAACGGGTATTTCAGGTCAATGCCCACTTTGGCGATTTACTTGCACCCCAGGCGTTTTATCAAGGCTTGGCTGTCGCCCGGCAGATGGGGCCGGTGCTGCATTATGATCTGGCGCTGAACTTGCGAACCCTGTATTCCGGCCTGGATTTGCTGGGGCGCGCTATTGGCACCTTGGCCGGTATTGAGGCGGTCGCGGCTTTCCCTGCTGGCGACAGCCCTGCGCTGTTTGCCAATTTGCAGTTGGTGGGGCCGCAGGTGCTGGTTTCTTTGTTATGCCAAAATTTTGCCTCCGCTGCCGACGATGGCAGCGCCACCTTGTTCAACCACCGTTGCAGCGCCACCTTTGCCCATGGCAACTTGCTGCTGGCCGAAAGCAATGGCCCGGTCCTATGGTTTCCGACCCCGGTATCGATGCCGGCACAACTGTGGCGCAATTACTTACCTGTGGATATGAGTCAATTCGACCCAGGCCAATTGCAACATCAACGGGATCAGGCCAACCGGGCTACCATTAATAACCTGATCGCGACCATCGAAGGGGCAGCCACGGCGGCACAGCAACAGCCTGACTACCTGCTGGCACTGGCAAAGCTGTGGCAGCAGATTTTACAATTGCTACAACCGGGCTCGAATGAAGCCGGGCAAGCGACTGAGTAGCCCCCAAACGCAATGTGGGAGAGCACTTGGCCGAACAACCGCTTCTGCGCTGGTCACCGCGTTATGTTGCAAGCGAAGAGTGGCGCAGCCAGTTGGAAGCATCACTGATCAACTTGAAGGTAACGCAACCCAAGACCTATTTTCGGGTATTGGCTGAATTGAAACCTGATTGGCTGGCTCTGGTTGACCGCGACGAATGGTCTCCGGATCAAATTGCGGCGCAGCAGGCGGTAAATTCCAGTCTTTTTGTCTTGCCACGTTTTTGTCTTGAAAGTTATTTGGTTGATCCCGCCGAATTGTGCTTGGCACTGCCTCCTGTGCAGCAGTTGAAAATAAGCGGCGGTGTGACCGCGATTGAACCAGAATTGTTTGCCAACCTGGCAGCCTGGCAGCCTGGCAGCGCCATGCAGCACTTTGGCAAGTGATTAACCCACTGTGGTCCGGCTTGCGCGCATCAATGCCCAACCCGGTGGTGAATTTTTACGTGTTAGCCTGTATGCCAAACAATTCTACCCGCAAGTGGTCCATCCGGCGCTTGATCGGCTACTGGGGAAAAATCAGCACATGCGCGCCACATTGGTCTTTTCAAGACATTGCCGATTCCTGAAGATCTTGAACCTTTGTCGATGAGAATGGGTTTGAAATCGATAACTTTGCGAAAACATTGGGCGGCAATGTCTACATGTTTTTTTGCATCTTTTGGTCGATTCTTAATTGATTCATTGCTCTGATCATCGCTAAGGAATTGAGAAAAACTAACTTGAACAATTAAAGGGAAACCGCTATTATCGCGTCATGACTGACACGACGACAATTGCGGCAAAATATCATGCTTTATCCAGCAGACTGGATGAAGCTGGTTTGCGTGTTTGGGCGGCAGTCGAAGCACGCAGCCTTGGCAGGGGCGGCGTCAGTCTGGTTGCCAAAGCGATTGG
>JBKJLF010000552.1:0-11311 GCA_046597185.1 Burkholderiaceae bacterium
CATAAAACATGGTACTACTCATGATGGCGGCCCCCGCACTGGAACCGGCGATCACACCGCCATTTTTATATACTTGCCATACTGCCTGCAACATCGGGGTTTGGCTGCCATCCGGCGCAAGCAGGGCTTGCGTGATGCGGCCCTGGTCGCCACCGACAAAATACACGCCACCAGCCGAGCTCACCTTGGCTACCAGCGCCGGGTCACGCACGGCTTGGCGGTAGTCTGGCTCTTTCAGCTTGACTGCCACCGACACCATAAAGGCTTGCGCGCCATAACGGTTGAGCGACTCCACCACAGTTTGGCCCGAGCGCAGGGGGTTGGCTGAAGCCGAGGGGAACACCGCAATTTTTGCGCCCTTGCCTCCCGCCAAATTGACTATTTTTTCCCATACCTGAGCATTATCCGGGCGCAAAGCGCCGCCGATGATGACCAGGCTACCCTTGATAGCATCCTTTGCTACCGCCTCAGCCACGACCGCCTCGGCCGCAGCGCTGGCATGCGTCCACAACAAGGTAATGATCACGGTAAGCCGAAAAATCGCGCTAAAAATTTGTTTCATTGCTTGACTCCCCCTTAAAAAAATGAGTGGTTTCAATACCTTGCCAGTATTTACGCCACCCTAAAGACCACTTCACAACACTTCGACGAAAACTAAACCATGAACAGCTTATTTAAACGCATAATTCAAAGACATATAGAAGAAACGGCCACGCGGATCGGTATAACTTGGGTCGTAACCCGCCAAAAAGCTATACACTTGATTCGAGCGTGGCGGGTTGGTGTCAAACAGATTCTTGATCCCGGCGCGCAAGCGCAAGTTGCTATTGAACTTATAGCTGCCGCTCAAATCCCACAGCGCATAAGAACTGACGTTACGAATACTGCCATCCTGCAAGGGGTTTTGATCCTGATAACCCTGGTAATAGGTTTGTTGCAGGGTTAAACCGAGTGGGCCACGATCATAATCCAAAGTCAAGGTATGCCGCCAGCGTTGCACCACCTGGGTATCCACAAAACGCCCGACGCCACTCACTTCAGGGCTGTTGGCACTGTTTTTGGTTTTGTAGTCGATCACATAAGTGCCATTCAAGCCGACGCTAAATTTGCCCAAATCGGTTTGCGGGAAGCGCCAGTTGACGCTCAAATCAACGCCCGAGGTTTTGAGCGAACCAATGTTTTTCACCCGCCCATCGACTGCGGTAATGCGACCGGGGATGCCGGGCAAAGCCGGGTCAGCCGCATCGCGCATGGCGTAGCTGGGGTTAGCCAGGGTGTCGCTAAAGTACGCGCCTTCATTCGAGAGCAAGGTATCCGACTTTTTGATGGCCCAGTAATCGAGCGAGGCATTCCATGCTTTGGTGGGTTCAATCACGATACCAAAGGAGACTTGGTCCGAGGTTTCCGGCTTTAAATTGGCCGTGCCGCCTTTGATCAGATCGGGCTGGATGCCGCAATAATCCGGGTTTTTGGTGTTATCGATATTACCCACTTTAATACAACCAAGGGGGTCATTGTAAATGCCACTGGTTTGGCCGGTGCGCGAGGGTTCGCGCAAATCGGCCAGCGTGGGCGCGCGGAAACCGCTGCTATACGAACCGCGTACCACCACTTCCTTGGCCGGATTCCAACGCACGCCCACCTTGGGGTTGGTGGTGCTGCCGACATCGTTATAGCTATCGTAGCGCAAGGCCAATTGCGCTTCCAGGGTTTTGGTAAAAGGCAAACTCAATTCGGCATAGCCCGCTTTCACGGTGCGGCTGCCGCCATAGGCCACCGCCGTGCCATCGCCCCGGATTTCGCCCGCCGCCAACAAGGCTGAGGGGGTAAATTGCAGTTTTTCCCGGCGAAACTCGACACCCAGCGCCAAACCTGCTTTGCCACCGCCCAGTTCAAACACTTCCCGCGAGAGTTTAAAGTCAAATGCATCGGTGGTAGCGCTGGATTGGCGCGCCGCATCGCTGATTTTTGCCGCTGCCAACAACGCCGCCCCTTCACTGCCGGAAGGCCCAAACGGATTAATTTTACCCGTCAAAAAAGCAGCGTTAAAGGCTGACGTGCGCACATAGCCATCAATATATTTATCATCGACCCGGCTGGTGCTGTGGTTGAAGGCGGTATCGTAATCCCAGCCGGAGAAATTGCCTTTGGCCCCAAGCACGAGGCGCTCGGCCACCGCATCCACTTCATTGGTACGCGGCCCCGCTTCGGACAAGCGCAAACCGACGCGCAACGGGGTTTTATTGGTGGTAATTAATTCATTCGGGTAAAACGCGCCCGTTAGCGGATAATTTAAATTCGTTACCGTCAAGGGGCTGATGCGATAGGTGGTTTTGGTGTCGCTATACAGCACTTCGGCCGATAAGGTGTGATCCGGGTTGATGGCAAACTGGCCGCGCGCCAAAAACGAGGCGCGTTTGGATTCGGGGTAGATTTCGGTATCGTGCAAATAATCGTAAAAACAAGCCTTGTTGCCGACAAAGCTATCGGGCGAGAAAATGGTGGCGGGCGGGTTACAGGTGGGCGCACTCGGGTTCAGGCGCGAACCAGTGGCCCCGCCGCTGGCGGTAGTGCGGCGCACGTTGGCGGGAAAGGTGTTGGAACTGCCCACATCAAGATTAATATCGGGCTGAAAAGCCGAGCCGATCCAGTCACGCTGGGTCGAGCGCATGCCGCCGACATTTTGGAAATTGGCCACACCCATCAGGTTATAGCCATCTGCGCCCAGCTTGCCAAAGCCGCCGGCCAGTGTGACGATTTTCTTATCCGCACCGCCGTGTTGGGTGTCGCCATAATATACCGAGGCTTCACCGCCCTGGTAGTCTGGCCGGGTAATGAAGTTGATCACGCCGCCGATGGCATCGGCACCGTAAATGGCGGAAGCACCGTCTTTTAACACTTCGACCCGCGCAATCGCCGCCGAAGGAATCGAATTCAAATCCACGCCGGAAGCGCTGCCGGGCGAAGCAAAGTTAGCCAGACGCCGACCGTTCAACAAAATCAAGGTGGATGAAACACCGATACCACGCAAATTGGCACCATTAAAACCGCGCTGGGTGCCACCGTTATCGCTAAAACTGGCCCCATCGGTTAAGGCGGCGGCGCTGGCGGAAATTTTACTGAGCAATTCCGCTGCGGTGGTAGCACCGGCTTTTTCGATATCTTCGCGCCGTATGGTTTGAATCGGCAAGGCGGTTTCACTGGCCAGACGCTTGATCGATGAACCGGTAATCTCCACTTTTTGCACTTTCACCGTCTCATCCGGGCCGGATGTGCTTTGCGCCCAGGCCGGTACGCTCAAAACTGCCATGCTGGCTAGTGCGTGCGCTACCGATAGCGCCAAAGGGTGCAGGGTAAATTGTCTGTGGGTTTGCTGGGATTGCTGGGATTGCTGGGGTTGGCTTGACATTGCTACTTCCTCCTCGTATAGACTAATTGATGATTTGCTGGTTGTTGTATTCTGTTGCGTGCTGTTTTTTGCGATTTTGCGTTTTTTGCGTTTTTTAGAATGAGCGCGCCCCTCACGCTCAGGGAGCGCAATCAATCCACAGGCACGCAATCAGGAAACGGGTTTAGCGACCGGGTTTAGCTGCTATTCATTTTTTCTTGGGTTTGACATGGCCGCCCTCCCGATGTTTGGGTAACACATCGGCATCGAGCAAATAAGCCGACAAGGCTTCGGTAAGTTTGATCGCTTTCTCGACGTTCTTTTTATTGGACACCATTAAACTGCTGACCAAGGCTTCGATCACGGTAATGGCGGCGCTGGCGCTGCTGGGTAAAACCGGGTGGGTACTGGGGGCCAGCAGTAAAAAGTCACTCAAACTGGCCAAGGGCGATGCGGCAGAATCGGTAATCGAGACGATGCAGGTTTGATGGTCACGCGCGAAATGGCCGAGTTTGATGGCGTCATGCGCGTAGCGCGGGAAGGAAATCAAGACCAACAAATCTTTATCCCCCACTTGCGCCAAATGCCCGGCGGCCACTTCGGTGCCACCATACGCCACCACTTCCACCACATGGTTGCAAAACGGTTGCAGGTGCAGCGCCAGCATACCTGCCAAATGCGCGCTCAAGCCAAAACCCATCACATACACCGTGCGCGCCTTGACGATGCGCGCCACCACCTGGTTGATTAAGTCATTGTTTAATTCTTGCCGTGCCGCTTCAATATTGGCGCGGGTGTATTCAAAACTGGCTTGCGCGGGTGATGTGGCTTGGCTGCGCTGCTCAATGGTATTGCGCAACTTTTCCACGGGTTGAAACACCGTTTGCAAGGTTTCTGCCACTTCATTGCGCATGGCGGAATAATTGGTGAAGCCCAAATCACGCGCAAAACGGCTGATGGTGGCGGTGGAAACCTGGCAAGACTCGGCCAAATCTTCAATCCCCAAAGCGGTTACCCGCACTTGATGGCGCAACAAATAATTGGCAATCGCCTGATACGAGGCCGAGCCAGTACTTAACACCTGCAATAAGCTTTGCCCCAGTTGGGAACGGGCGAAGGCTTGCTCCGGGCTGGCAATATCCACCACCATGGCACTTACCGGGTTTGGGTCAGGATTCGTTTTAGCCATAACGCGTTTCGCAAAAATGAGTTGGTTGGGAAGACCTGAAGTCTTGATGAACATCACTTTACCTGCATTTGAAAATATTTTCAAGGAATTTTGAAAATTTTTTTACATAAGACTTTTTTATGAAAATAAACATACAAAATGGAGTCTCATGCAGCGTAAAAACAGGCCAAAAACAGTCCACCACGGTTTTGCAGCGGCTTCCAAGAGTGGGCTAAGTCGGCGTTTTCAAAAAATCCGGCAAGCAATCTTCGTCCGGATGGCAAAAAACGGCTGCACACACAACGGCGGTGCAGATAGTTGCGGTCGCTTTCGGCATATTGGCAGGCATCGGTCATTTTGGTGCGGTGCCATGGGTGCGTTTTTCCCATGATGTGCTGATGCTGTGTTCATCAAGATGAGTTTGGTTTGTTCTCTGACGCTTTGGCTAGTTATTACTCAATCTCTCGTCAGTAACAACAATTTAATGAGAATATGGGTGTTGTAAGGTAAAATGGAAGTGTACGCCTTGATCAATTCAGCGTAATACTTATGCGACTCTAGCGCCCACAACCATTTTTCAGTATAAATTTTTACCCAAATCGCACATGGAAATACTTCTTCATCTTACAGATCTCCATTTCGGATGCGAGGGCGACAAGCCCGCAGCTAAGGCAAAGCGGCGCGTGTGTTTAAAAACGCTTCTGGATAAAATTTCAGAGTTGCCGCCTGAATGGAAACCTACGATCATATGCATCTCAGGTGATTTGGTCTGGCGTGCTGCAACATCCGATTATATTGATGCCAAATCGTGGCTAGACCTACTTCTCAAATTCTGCGGTTTGACGTATGACAAAATTGTTCTTTGTGTTGGCAATCACGAAGTAGACCGAGCAAAAGCGATAAAATTATCTCGCCCCGACAATGCTCATGAAGCAGATCAAATACTGGATCCGCCATTGCCGGAGCATCTTGTTTCGCTATTTTCGACATTCACTCAGTTCTGTAAAGACAACGATATACCAAGCCTAAAACTTGGTGGTTTCGAATCGTATCTGGTTGGTGAACGTACTGTAAACAACATTCGTTTCGTGGTACTCAATTCGGCATGGTGCTCGAAAGACGGCAGTGATCAAACCAAACTTTGGCTTGGCCTTCCACATCTCCGTTATTTAGAAGCGAACTGCCAACTTGCTCATCTGGGACAAGATAACAGCGCGCCGTTTACAGTGGCATTGATGCATCATCCATTCGAATGGCTACATGAAAATGACCAACATGGAACCCAAGGCCGCCCGAATACAAAGGATTATCTGGCAAAACGCTGCAACATAATTTTGACAGGCCACACACATGCAGAAGTACGTGACCCAGACCAAATCGCACAGGGAGCACATCACTTTACTGGTGGGGCAACCTATGCAGATGTAAATTATGAAAATAGTTTCCGTCTTATTCGAATAGAAGATAGCGGCCTTGATTACCAATCTTTTGAGTTTGATCCGCGCTCGGCAGACAATGAATGGAAGTCCCACAAAGTTAAATCGCTAAGGTTTGATACTGGCACGTCAATCACCCCATCAACAGCACTAGCGGACAATCAACTACAGACTACTGCGATTCGCGCAGCATTACGAAACGACGCCGTGCAGCAGCAGGCAAGAAAATCGCGCTTAATTCGCCCAACAGGAACACTGCCTAATGTCGTTCCACAAGCGGTATCCGTCCGTGTCAGTCCCCAACATGAACGGTTCGACGCACAAGGTGCATTATTACGACGCGAGCAATCTGAACAAATAATGCCATTTTATGACGCAATCCGCCAGGCTCGCCAAACATTACTCTTAGGCGATTTAGGTTCTGGCAAAAGCTCGCTTGCCGCCGAGCTGGTAATACACACCATTGACAAAACAGAAACAACTCTCGCGTTCTTGGTTCCAGTCAAATGTATGAACCTTGCTGGTCATCTGTCACCTCGTGTTCTATTGCAACGGGTCAAAGAATACTTGACGGCCGAATTGATTCTAGGTGCCATAGATATCGATATCGCCAGCCTACTTGACCAACACGTGGAAATATTGATTGTATTTGATGGTTTGGATGAACTTTCGCACGATGTTGCGGCACGTTTGCTCCAACAAGCCGCTAAGCTTACCGAGCATTGGGCTACGATTCAAATCGTCGCAACCGCAAGACCAGTCGAAATGCAAGGGGTTTCATTCGCCGATTGGCGACTTGTCCACACCACTGCGTTAGATCGGTCGGCAAAGCAAATATTTCTGTTAGAGGAGCTAATAGCGGATGGTGTTACGCCTACTATCGCGAATGAGCGTGCGATTGAATTATCTCGCGCCCTCGCCGCCCTTCCTGCTCTGGCTGACTTGACAACATCGCCACTCACAATTCGGCTGATATATCCACAAATCAAACTGGCAACTGCATCAGAATCGCTCACACTGGGCAATTTGCTGTATCAACTGTTGATAGAGCGCCTGGAGGGGTGGCAAAAACGCGATGATAAGCCAGAAAACTTTGCGCATTTCCAAAGTATCTTGCCGAACGCCGAAGCGAAGATGATATTTTTTGCAATTTTGGCAAGGCGTGCGGCGTGCGGTACACGCACTACGCTTGATGAAGCAAAGGCGATCTTGGCAGAATCAGCAGGACAATTTCCCGGCGCAAACCAATTCCAGCTTGCAGCGGAAGCCTTGAACTATTTTGAGTGGTTGGGACTGATCATCAAAACCGACTGCATAGAATTTCCGCTTCAACCTCTTGCCGAAGTTGCTACCGCTGTTGGGTTACTGAATGAGTGGGTAGGTTCAACCCCGATCAACTTACCGGACTGGACTAAGTGGCGGGTAGTGTCATTCGTTGCAGCAATTGCTCGGCGTCGGGGTTCGTTGCAAAAAATTAATACACCGCTACAAACCTTTATCGCGGGTTTATTGGCACGAGAGTCAGAAAATTTTCCGGCAGCCTGCTACATCATTGCCGAGACAAACGATGTGGATTATGCACACTTTGCAGTCAAAGCGTTTGGCGGTCTTGGCCAGCAACCGATTAGAGTTATTCATGAAGAGCCAGTTGTATCCGCACGCAATATCGCAAGAACGATTTGGCTTGCGGACGACACTGGATTCGCGTGGTTTTTTTCACAATATCTTGATCCAAGGTATCCATTATCGAATTGGGGTAGTGCGGGTATAGCAAGCGTATTTCGAGAATGGGCCGCGCTTTCCATGGGACATTTGCCAGCGTCACAACAGCAGCGACTTACAACCATGGTAGCCCCTTATCTGGCGACAGGAGGTGGGCATTTTCACGGCGCTTTGGAAATCCTATCGCTACTTGTACCTGAGGCATTCACTACTAAAGATAAGATTTGGCATCAATCATCGGCGCTTGATGATGGGCATTTTAGCCCTGCGGTTCAAAAAGAATTCACTGTTCTCGCGCACAATAAGGATATCCGTCCATTACTTGACGAAATCTTACTTGCACGATTGGCGGGAAATAGTATGGGCGCGGCGGCGTTATGGCTTGATCTCAATCAAAATGCTGAATTGTCGCCTCCGCTTGTCCGCACCGCGTTCAGATCATTTGCCAAATCTACGAATCAAAACGCATTAAATAGACTAACTACAGTGTGCCGGACACGCTTAGGACAGGGGCGATGGCTACGATTTGCCAGATGGTTTTTGACCGACGATGATAGGCAAGTTGCCGCAGGCGCTGCTATCGCGTTGTATGAACAAGGCGAATCACGATTGCCCATTATTGGCGCAGCGTTAATGGAATCCTTGCATGACGGCGCATATATAGCTGATTCTGAGAAAATTTTGAATGCTATCATTGCAGCCAAAGGCGACAGAGGTATGCGTTGGTTAATCGCATATATTTGCAATAGCAGTGAGCGCTTTGGAGGCCATTCAGGTTGGTGGCGGATTTTACTGGCTGGCATTGATGCTCTTCCCGACGGTCCCGCCTTATTATGCAGATGCACCAATAAAGTTGGGCCATTCTCGCTCCCCCGCTACCCGGAAATACGTGAACTATTTGCACGGCTTCTAAAGGGGCTTCGCGGTAATGAATATTGTGAAGCGCTACGCAAGCAACTTTACAGTTATGATCCTACGCAGCGCCGTGGCGCGGCCCGAATACTGCTGACGACCGATCCGCGTGGTGAGAGTGAGGCATTATTCACTGCGGTGCAAAGTTACGCGTGCGAAGAAGCTTTCGATGATCACGAATGGGAGAGCTTTTGTCTAAGCTTGGATTTTTCACCGAGCGTGCTAGCATTGTTGCAAAGTAGGCTGTCTTTACTTCCACCTGCTTCACGCGGCTTTGCGCTACTGATATTAGAAAAAAATGAATTTGAAATCGCATCAGCCGACCGCGATGAACTAATCTCCACGCTGTTCGCTGTGGGAGGTGGATCGCTGCTATATAATCCTGCTGGCCAGGCATTTTTAGGGAAAGAAAGTTCTTTCAATTTCCTAATGCGGCGACTTGATTCGCCCGACTACAAAATTATACAAAGTGCAGCCGAGCAGCTCACAAAAAATCACGGAGCAAAGCTATCGCCCGCAACTGCGGCAAAATGTATCGCGATAAAGAGCACAACATTTTTGAATCATTTTGAACTCTTGCCATTGATGTTGAGAATTACGCGCGAAGATGCCTTTACAAAACTGCTGGCACAAGCATGTCAAGAACTTCGGACACAATGCTGCCCCGCATTGCTGTTGGAAAACATCATTGGCGCATCACAAGGCATGACATCATGGAAAGAGGTCGTGTGGGCGTTGCTATGTGACGACTCTAACTATTACAGCAGCGGCCATGCTGACGACCTTGGCGGTCCGGTATTAATGCAATATGGAACTGAGGTGCAGCAACATCGCACTGCCATTGGCGAAGCCGCAAAGGAATGTTTTGATGACCCGCGTATTGCGGCAAATCGGTGGACAGACGCGTATCATTGGCTAGCGCTCATCGCAACGGAATTTTCACTCTTACAGGCGGAAGAAATTGAACGCGCATTACGGCACGGCAGCCCAATTCATTGTGTTGCCGCTGGGGCGCTGATTAGTCGCTTAGGATTCACGCCGCAAGGCGTGCGGTTCGACCGTGCCAACTGGGATCAACGCAAGACTGCCACCAATGACGGCAACGAAAATGAATCGAGCGCCACAGTAGCGCAACGGTTGGGTGAATATGCACGCGAGTCGGAGTTGTTGCACCCCAACTTACTAAATGCAATTGAGGAAAGTCTATTCCTTCCTGAGATGAATGAGGAAGCTCTCAGTGCTATAGCAAAAAAAGGTAGCCCTGGCATTCTCACTGCAACAACCCTTCGTTATTGCTATGGCGCACCGCCAAAATTGGAGAACACACTACCCTTATTCGATATATGGCTACGATTTTCACGCAATTTTAACAATGATAAAGTTGCAGATCGGTTAAGCAAAGTTTGGACAATGGCTCGGGCCTTAATACGCGGCGAAGATGATGAAGGCGCTACAGTTTACTTGGCGGCGCTTGAGGAGTGCCTCGTTAATGGCGATGTGTGGAAGCTCTCAATAGCATATGAAATTTTACGTATTCGTGGTTCACTTTCAAAAGAACATGTGGAGGTCGTCCTAACGGAATATGTAAAACATGCAAGCGGCCTACATGATGTTCTGTTTGTAGAGATGATCCATTGGTTGGCATCTGAACTGGATGCACAAATGAGCGATGCCATCCTTCATGTGACACGGAAAGTACTCGTCATCTTGAACGAGGCCGCTTGGGACTCATCCAGTGGTTTGCTGCAAAATGTCTGGGCCTATACTCTTTTTCCGGTTATACATTGGGTACTTGATGGTTCGCAATCGATTACAGCGGAAACTGTATTTCTGCGAGGTCTTCGACTTGCCTTTGCAATCGAAGGCAAATCACGGAATTCGCACAATTTACAATTTTCTGATCTGTTTGCGCAATTAGCACCACTACTAAAGAAAGCGCCCCCAAACCGATTAAGGTCAGCAATTGAAACCGGGCTGGCGCTTCCTGAGCCATCAGTTCAAGCGTTCTGTCACTTAATCAAAAGTATCGCAACGTGGAGCGAATAAAACGAGATGAGCGACGGGAAGCGAAACATTTTGCACTGCTATAAATAAGACAACACTTAAGCAAATACATACTCGATCCGACCCGAATGACATAGAAAATCCCTTAAGTAAGTGCCATTCGAGTCTGACATCATTGATTTATCCGAATTGGGCTGACCGCCCAAATTAGCGACTGGGGAAATTGTATCCGAAGCGCCAAGTTTTGGCCACGGAAATTCGCCCGGCAGGATGCGCAGACTGCCACGCAACGCCAACCCATTCAAGTGGTGGTGGTGATGTCGTGGTGGATTGGTTCGAGACGGTAGGCTATACAATATCAATCGCGCCTGCCACCATTGATTTCGCCCTGATCGTAGATTTCCCTTGCCTGCTGGTTTTCTGCCGCTTTTTTGGTCAGCACCTTGATGCATGTGCGGATCTTCCCGGTGGTGGTGATGTCATAACTTGTTTGACCCGAAACGGCGGCGATACATTATCAAACGAGTCTGACACCATTGATCCTTCAGTCCACCACGGTTTTGCAGCGGCTTCCAAGAGGGGGCTAAGTCGGCGTTTTCAAAAAATCCGGTAAATCATCTTCATCGTGCTGCGCCAAAAACGGCTCGCGCAAGCGCGTCACCAGTGCGCGCATGGCCGCAG
>JBKJLF010000573.1:0-4440 GCA_046597185.1 Burkholderiaceae bacterium
GTTCGCAATTGCTCCTCCTGGCTCTCTTGTTGAAGAATGGCCTTGCGAAAATCAAGCGTGCGAAGCGGCTGTAACTGCGCCATGTCGAAATCAGAGAATTCGTTGTTAAATTTTTGCCTGGCATCATCCAGGGCAGTACGTGCCATCTTGAGCTTCTCTACAAGCGAGCCAAGCACCTGATGCTCTTCTGTCTGGAGCACCGATTCCGCCTCTTTATAACTGGTACGTAATGCTTCCAAACTGCGGGGTTGATGCAAAATATGCCCTTCCGCCGGATAACTGGCATCGAGAAATGTGATTGCCATACGTTCATTGCTCAGTACGTCAATGTAATTGCCTTGTTCGATCCGGATTTCGACCGCTTGCTGCTTGGCCTCTTCCCACTCGTTATACTGCACTATTAATGCATCCAACTCTATCTGCTGATCAGCAAGCAAGCGTTCAAGTTGTGCCAAGCGCACACGGCCAGGCTGTGCCGGGATTTCAAAATCATTTCGGAAGTCTTGTAGTCTTTTGATCCCATTGTCCAATCGGGCGAGCGCGGTCGATAATTCGGCGACTTTACCTACAAGTGCTTTCGCTCCAAGTTTGGCAGCCGCAGCCTTACTACTACATTCCTGTTGTTGAAGCAATGCGTTCTCTTCCCTTGCCTGGCATTGTTCGATTTCCGCTTCCGTCTGCCGCAGGCGGCTAGCACCATATTCATTTTGATAGCGCACAAGTTGTTCAAGTGCAGTAGCACATTGTGTTAACCGCTCTTCATAGTCCTGGCGTTGCTCATCGGCCCGCTGAATCCTGGTATCAAGCGATGCCAACAGGATTTGCGCAGCCTGTTTGTTGTACGCCGCATCCTCGGCTGGTGCAATGACGATACGTTGTTCACCGTACTCGGCCTTGACCAACGAAGCGGGTGCCAGCGTGATGGGTGTAACCGGCTTATGTTTCAGGTTCGGAATGATTTGACTGACTTTTTCCCATTCAGACAGTGCGACATTAATACCCAAAAAACGCGCGGGATCGGATAATACCAGCTTGCGGGCTTCTTCAACATCGGGCTTCAGGTTGGCAACATAGACATTATTGGCTTGTGCCGAACGTATACCCGCCTCTTTCATTTGCCGCAACACTAAATCGATGTCGGTATTTCTGCCCGCCAAACCTGTTTCAATGATGGCACTGCGGCTTTCTTTCCATTGCGCAAGCCGAATCGTGCATAGCTTAAACTCTTCAAGTGCATCAGATTGTACATTTGCCAACGCAGCGTTCAGCATCGGCGTATCCGGGTCAGCCTCGTTGGCGTCACTGGCCAAGCGCAATATCGGCAGTTGTTTAAGTTCTTCGCGAAAGGCATAGCCACTGGCCAACCAACTTTTGAGCGGTGCCTGTTCTGCTTTCGCCGCGCTCGCTTGTTGCGCGGCCAGGTTTGCCGCTTTCAACATGGCTTCTTCCTGCTGCTCCAAAGTCAATTGCTGTTCTTGCAATACCTGCCGCGACACTTCAGTCTCTTCTACTTGGTGCGCCAGCCTTTGCAATGCATTATCTGTACTGACATCTTCACCATGCAGCCATTGTTCTTGAATCAACTTACTCCTTTGTTGTTGATAGGTGGCTTCAAATTGGTTAAGTTTTCCTTGCTCTGCCGCAGCCGCCTGCATGGATTTACCCAGACTCTGTTTTTGTCGATCAATGTTGGCCATGGCGGTTGTGGCATCGGCTTCCTTTTGATGGGCTTGCTCTTTTTTGGCCAAGGCACCTTGTTCAGTCTGCTGCAGTGCGCTCGCAAGCAAGGTACCTTGAATTTCGGCATGCTGTTTAAATGGTTTCAAACCTTCAAGTGCAAGTGCATGCATCGCTTCAAACTCCAGCACCGCATCGTGACAACTCTCCTGGTGCACGAGTGCCTTGGCAGCATTGATACGGCGCAAGTGAATGCGGCATTCTTTATAGGCTTGCTGTGCTGCTTCGCGCAGCGCTTTCGTCTCCGCCAACTTACGGTCATGCTGCAAGCCAACCATCGCCACCATCTCGTCTTGATGTAAGGCTACGGTGCGGCTGGCATTGGCGGCAATGTCTTCTTGCATTTGAGCAAAAACGCTGCGCTCTTGTGCAATATGCAGGCACTGATCATGACGAAATTGCAGAGCATTGGCCAGCCCGGCGGCGTTATTTTGGGTTGCCTTTAGTGCCAAATGGGTGCCTTCATACAGCGAAGCCGCCTCAGCAAATGGTTGCGTGACAGTTTGCAAACGGGTTAATTGTTCGAGCCGCCGCTCGTGGCGGGGTTTGGATTTCAGTTTATCGGCAGTTTGTGCCACCGCATCGCGCACTGCGCTGGACTTTTCCGCGTCCAAAGTAAGCAATAGCAGGCGACGCAACAAGTCGGCTTCGCTGTTAAAGGTTAAAAATCCTTCTTCCATGCCGCCTTCTGTGCTATTGAAATCAACTTGCATACGCAGTAAATCGATATCGAGCATACGTTGATTACCCAAATGCCTTACCCATTCGTCCTGGATTTTGGTTGGAAAAAAATCACCCGCAAGACGGCTGGCTTGATGTATCCATTGTAGAAATTCAGACATGGTACGCGCTACTTCCTTGTCTGCCAATCCGACTGCGGGAATGGATTCCAAACCGATTTGTTCATTGGCTTCAAAAGTAAAAGAAATAGCGCTCTACACCGCCACCTCGCTCATTACTCTCTTTGAGTGCGACGGCTTGGCCAACAATGATTTTATAGTCCTTACTGGCTGAAGACCGGGCAGGCATTAACCACTCCATCACAATCAGCGACAACGCACCGTCACGGGAAAAGTATTCACTAAAGCCATGATTTTTCTTTTGTAAATGTTGTAGCCATCGATCTTGCTTCGGGTCGAAACAACTGAAAACGTAAGACAACAACGATGTTTTGCCACCTGCATTTTCCAGATTAAAGATAACATCGGTTGGCTGGCCAGTTTCCGGGTCGGATAAGTCGAATAGCAAATGGTCATACCATGCAGTTGGGCTACCAAAATGGCTGACGTAGAGTCGGGAAATACGTTGCATGGGGGGATCCTTAGAGCGCCACGGTGGAACGTGTTAATTCAAATAAATGCGGTAAAGTCAGCTCGCGCAGGTGAATGCGCAGGCGGTGTGTGGCGGTATACAACGATTGCGCCTCATCTTCGCTTTCCCGCGCAATACGTACCAAGCCGTATTCCTGCATTTGCTTGAGGGCCAGTTTAATGAAGCTTTCAATTGAATTGATGCCTGCCCTCTCGCCTTTGGGGTTAACCGTTGGCAGCCTTTTTAATAACATCCAACCTATTTGCAATTCCTCCCCAGTATCGCTTGGGGCTGGTGTATTGGCAAGACGACTGACCAAAATCATGAGTGTGTCTCGACAACGTGCCATGGTTGCTGGCAGAGGCGTTTTAGCATCATCTTCGAGTTGTTCAGTATTGGGAAAAAACACCGCGCTAATCGCCAGATGTGCCAGTACCAGCGCAATTTTTTGCTCCGGTTTGAGCTGCTGGCGCAAATCAGCCAGTCTCAGCGAGAAGCGGCTTTCCCGGTTTTTTGGCGCGATGATCAGGCCGCGCTCGCTCACA
Organism: Burkholderiaceae bacterium; assembly: GCA_046597185.1. Classification (GTDB taxonomy): domain Bacteria; phylum Pseudomonadota; class Gammaproteobacteria; order Burkholderiales; family Burkholderiaceae_D; genus CAMBDR01. Next base: position 3,594 of record JBKJLF010000573.1, read on the forward strand.
TCCAAAATCACCAGCTCCAAACCTTGCGCCGCGTCTTGTACCGCTTGAGCAAAAGCACCATCGGCGCGGTATTGGGCTAAAAGTTCTCGATATTGGCTGTCACTGCTTGGTGCGAGTGCCAGATGTAAGGCTTTGTAAAGCAAACGCGTAGCGTCCGTATGAAGATGGCTCATATTGCACCTTTAGGGGAAAAATGTAGATTGTCTCCACGTGCAATAGCGGAAATAAACCTGCCATTGGTGGCGGCACACATGGCGGGAAACTGATTTTCGCTATCAGGAAAGCTGCGATACAGTGCATACACAATACATTGCTGTTCGATAGCATCAAACCCTTCATCTTCAGCGGCAATCAACAATTCATCCAGATTCCACCTGCCGCCGATCGCAAACTTGCTTTGCAGCCACGCGTGTATCCGCGCCACCAGTTGCTCGGGAAACGGATCAAGGTAAACTTGAAACGGTACCACTTGGCCCGCTTCGGCCTCATCATCCCAATCGTCATCAACAACGCGGGTCTCCATCAGTAATGCGAGCAGATTGGAAAGGTCAGGCGCTTTCGGGATGACAGCAGGGTAAAGGCTCAACAACAGATTTTCTGCCGATTGGGCCAGCAAGGTGGCCGGACATTGCAATGCATCCGGCAATAATCTTGCTTCCAGATCAGGCAGGACAGAGGGCTTACGCGCACGAAACACGGTAGCTTGCGCATCCATGAATTTGTCACCTGCACCAGTCACTTCCGACAGTAATTGCGCACGCACGGTACCCGCGCTTTTCATTACATCAAAAAGGCGTACCAGTTGCTCGCGGGCGCGTATGTCATCCACTTGCATCAATTGATCACG
>JBKJLF010000766.1:0-10066 GCA_046597185.1 Burkholderiaceae bacterium
CAATACCCAATTCACGCATCAGCCGTTGAGGTTTGATGGGTGTCGAGTCGCTGATATAGCTTTGCGGCGCGGCCAGGATGGAATCCGGATCCCAGTCAAGATTGCTGACTTCGCGCGAAGCACGGCGACGTTCAATTTCGATCCGGGTATCCTGGCGCAAGGTATGGATGCGTTCAATTAGGCGATTGAAAATCGAAACAATCCTGCCGCGCATGTGAAAGCGTGCCATCGGGGTGCGTGCCAGATGGTCTTCTGACTCATCAATATGTACCAGACGATCATTGAGCAGGCTGTCGCAAAAACCCGAGGTATTCCATTCACCCATATTTGCGCCAATGGCCAGAATCAGGTCAACCGACTCATCGCGTAGCGCCGCTTCCGCTGATGCGTGTCCACCAAAACCAAATACACCGCGAAATAGCGGATGATTGGCGTTGACCAAACCCTTGCCGTCAGGCGTGGTGACAAAGGTCGCACCTTTGATGGCGGCAAATTGCAAGATGGCGGTAATGGCTTCGCCACAAAAACCACCAATCAGGAGAATTAAATTCTTGGACTGGGCCAGCATTTCACGCAAGCGCTCAATCGCATCGTCATCCACCAATGAAGATGGGTTAAGTAGCGCCGACAAATCATAGGATGGGACGGAGTCTGCACTGGGTTGACGAAATACGTCAGAAGGAATAGTCAGGTGGGCTGGGCCACATGGGTTACGAGTTGCACGCTGAAGTGCCGCGATCAGCTTCGGTTCCATCTGTTTGGGATGAGAAATCAAGGAGTTATAGCGGGTACAGTGGCGGAACATGCTTAAAATATTCACGCCGGTACAACTCGAATCTTGCAGCGGATTTTTGCCAAACGAGGGTAGGGCGGGTTGGCCAGTAATCACCAACATGGGAATATTGTTATCATACGCGCCCGCTACACCGGTGATGAGGTTGGTGGCACCTGGCCCGGAGGTTGCACAACATACGCCTATCTTACCAGTTTCCCGTGCATAGCCATCGGCCATAAAAGCGGCCCCGGCTTCGTGCCGTGCTAATATGTGTTTGACGCCGCCAGCTCGTGCGCTTCTTGCCATCGCATTATACAAGGGCTCGATGGCACCACCCGGCACGCCAAAAATGTATTCGATGCCAAGTTGATCAAGATAGGCAACCAGTAAATCGGCAATATCCATGGTCGTATTGGGTTGAATGATGGCTGAGGTATTTTCGGTGCTTGTTAATGTGACTGGCACAAGTGAGACATCGGTGTTCATATGAGAACCTCTCGCGGTGATATTGCTTCGATAATGAACGTTGGACAAAAAAAATTGGTAATAAGTGCCTGGGTCAAATAATGAAACAAGGCAGTAGTCCTATACAATCTTAGCGCAATTCATTGAAATTTTTTCTTGTTCTCAAAGAAAATTATAAGCTGTCCCAATTTGTTTATAGAAGTGTAATGAAGGTGTAAAATTTGTGCTGCGCCTTGAAGAAATTTCGGTTCTTTGGTTTTTTGATGTGTTGTTGAGGTTGTGAATTTTCAACGTATGCCCGAATTTTCATTGGACTTGGCTGAGTCCGGGCTTGGCGAAAAGAGTGCAATTTGACCCCTCATGTTTTTTTAGTGTGCTTGTTGGCGATGAATGAATTTAAAAATAATTTGAACGACGGCCTGGTGATGCGAGAAGTCAAATTGTGGCTGGAAAGGGCGGTGATCGGATTGAATTTATGTCCCTTTGCCAAATCTGTATACGTAAAGCAACAAATCCAGTTTGTCGTCAGCCACGCAAGTACGGTTGAGTCCTTGCTAACTGACTTGATTGTCCAGTTGCAGTATCTGGCCGAGGTTGACCCAGGTTTGATTGATACGACCTTATTAATTCATCCGTTGGTGTTGCAGGATTTTTTGGATTACAACGATTTTCTCGATTTGGCAGATCAGGTATTGGTGCATCATGGTTGGGAAGGGGAGTTTCAGATTGCCAGTTTTCACCCTGCCTATCAATTTGCCGGAAGCGATGTTGATTCGATTGAAAATTATACCAATCGCTCCCCCTGGCCGATGTTGCACCTGTTGCGTGAAGCCAGCATCGAAAAAGCAGTAGACGCTTTTCCGGATGCTGCTGAAATTTACGAAAGAAATATGACAACCATGCAAAACCTGGGCCCTGCAGGTTGGGCCAGCTTATTCAGGGATGACTTAGTTAAGAGTGAATTATTTAAGGACGAATCGCCCGATTAGACAATTTTGCAGCATATCCACAACGTGGATCCGATATACGCTCAACCACCTCCTTTTTTCTGTTAGTGTTCAGGAGTATATGGTTTGACCTGTCATAGTATCGGGTTTTATCATCGTTTTTTCTGATACTGATTGCTTTACTTTTAAAGATGCCTGCATGCCGAGCCAATCGCACCGATCAATAAAAGAAATAGCGAGTGCCTTGTATGGCAGCTCGATTTTCGCTTCACTACTGGTGGTGGTGTTTGGCTGCTTGGTCATTCCTGCGATTATTGGCAGTTATCTGTTAGTGGGCATTCGTGAAGAGCGTGCAGCAAAAACCGCACTGAACGAATCCATGCAGCGCTATGCTGACATCTTGACCTTGGGGATGCAGGAATCGTTGTGGATCATGAATCCCGAAACGGCCAAGGCCCTGATCGATGCGGTCATGCGCGATACGGCCGTTTTGCACGTACGGGTGGTCGATCAACGTCAGGCCCCGTTTATTAATGTGCATTCTCCCAAACGGGTCATTGGTACGGTGTATCGGACACAGCGTGTGGTGATGGTTCGCGGTGAACGCATCGGCCAGGTCTTAATTGAAATGGATGATGCCAAGAGCCATCAGGAATTGCGGGAAAAGCAGCGCTCGTATGTATTTGTTTTGGCCGCCCAACTGGCGATTTCCTTGCTGTTCATCGTATTATTTCTAAACCGACGTTTGTTGCGCCCCTTACGGCGCTTGATGGGTTTTTCGGATCGATTATCCCGTGGTGACTTTGATTTGCAGTTGAAATTGCAAGGTAAAGACGAATTGGGCCGCCTGGGCAGCCAGCTTGATCAAATGCGGGTCGCCATTAAACACTTGTTTGAAGATGTGCGGCAGCGTGAAGAGCGCTTTCGCACTATCGTTACGCAAGTGCCGGGAGCGGTATTTCGCTTTCACACGGATGGGAAAATTGAGTTTATCAGTGATACCGTGGCTGAGATTTGCGGCCGATCAGCCGCCGAATTGATGGCAGGAACGGTGCAAACCTGGGTTGATCTGATCGTCCCTGATGATATTGCAAGACATCATCAAACGGTGCTCGATAGTGTCAATGCGGGACAGCAATACTTGATCGAGTACCGGATAACCCATCTGCATGGTGAGGAGCGCTGGGTTTCCGAAAGTGGACATCCCGAAGCGCAAGCTGGTGCCAAAACACAGTCGGTGGATGGCATTATTACCGACATCACCGAGCGCAAGAAAAACGAAATGAGAATTGCAAATCTGCTCACCGAGCAAAGCGCAATTCTCGAAAATGTGATGTTTGGCGTGATGTTTGTACGTGACCGGAAAATTATTTCTGCAAACCGTCGCTGTGAAGAGTTGTTCGCTTATGAGTCAGGCAAAATGATCGGGCAATCAACCCGCATCCTGTTTCCGACCGATCTTGATTTTGAACTGGCCGGAAAATCGCAATATCTCTTAATTGCAGAAGATGATTATTTTAGCGAAGAACGTAAGTATAAGCGGCAAGACGGCAGCATCTTCTGGTGCATGGTGAGCGGCAGTGCGCTGGATCCGCTTGACCCCAACAATGGCAGTATCTGGGTTTATGCGGATATTAGCGAACGTATCCTGGCAGAAGAAAAACTACGTCTGTCGGCCAAGGTGTTGGAACATATTGCCGATGGCGTCATCGTTACCGACGCAGCGGGCATCATCGTCGCCATCAACCCGGCGTTTTCTCTGATCACGGGCTATGGCGACGCCGATGCGCTAGGGAAAACGCCCAAGATTTTGCGTTCGGGGCGGGAGCCACCTGCATTTTATGCCAAATTATGGGCTGACTTGGCTGAACACGGTTTTTGGGCCGGGGAGATTTGGAATCGGCGTAAAGATGGCGACTTTTACCTGGAATGGCTGACCATTAGTGCGGTGCGCGATACCAATGGTGCTTGCACCCATTATGTGGGCGTATTCCGTGATATTACCCAAGCCAAAGAATCGCAGAAAAAACTGGATCATCTGGCCCACCATGATTCCTTGACGGGCTTACCCAACCGGGCTTTATTCAATGATCGCCTGGCGCATGCAATGCAACGCTCTGCGCGGGAACATCAACAACTGGCTTTATTGTTTATCGATTTGGATCGCTTTAAGAATGTGAATGACTCACTGGGCCACCATATTGGCGATGAATTGTTAAAACAGGTTTCCCTGGCCTTGATCGACAAAGTGAGAGATGGCGATACCCTGGCCCGCTTGGGGGGCGACGAGTTTATCTTGCTGTTGGAAAATGTGGACGGTCAATATGGCAGCACCATTGTGGCAGAAAAGCTCATGTCGGTGTTTGAACAACCATTTATTGTGGTTGGACATGAGCTATTTGTAACCTGCAGCGTGGGTATCAGCCTGTTCCCCAGCGATGGGGTCGATTTAAATATGCTGATTCGCAATGCCGACGTGGCCATGTACCAGTCGAAAGCGCATGGCCGTAACGCCTACCGTTTCTACTCGGCGGAAATGATGGGTGAGGGGATTGAGCGTTTGCGCATGGAAAGCATGTTGCGCCGCTCGATTGAGAAAAATGAAATTTTTCTCAATTATCAACCGCAAATTGAAATTCAATCGGGGCGTTTGGTCGGGGTTGAAGCTTTGGTGCGCTGGCAACATCCAGAATTAGGCATGGTGCCACCGATTAAATTTATTCCCCTGGCTGAAGATACCGGCTTTATCAACCAACTTGGGCAATGGGTGTTATTTGAATCGTGCCGCCAAATGTTGCGTTGGCAAGAGGCTGGCTTGTTTGTTCCCAAGATTGCCGTCAATTTATCGGTGAAACAGTTTGAGCGCGGCAGCATTGTGAGCATGGTGTCGGATATTTTGGCCGAAACCGGACTCGAAGCCCATCGGCTACAACTGGAAGTAACGGAATCGCTGATTATGAATACGGGTGATGCGTTTGTGTTCATTAATGATTTACATGCCATTGGGGTCGGGCTGGCGATTGATGATTTTGGTACTGGCTACTCGTCGCTGGCTTATCTAAAGCAGTTACCCGTGCAGACGTTAAAAATTGATCGCTCCTTTATTAAAGATATCGATACCGACGTCAATGAAGAGGCGATTGCGATTGCGATTATTCAACTGGGTAAGAGTTTGAATTTGTCGGTCGTGGCAGAAGGGGTTGAAACCCAGGCACAGGTTGATTTTTTACAACGGCAAGGGTGTAATTTGGCCCAAGGGTATTTCTTTGGCCGCCCTTTATTGGCCCAGGAACTATTCAAAAATTGGAATGATAGATGAACGACCCGAAGAGCGACCCGATGAATGAGCCACTGAGTGAGCCGCTGAATGAGCTGACAACATCCACCCCAAAGTCGAAAAAACGGCGGCACTTTATTTTAAGTGCTTTGGGAATTGGTTCTGCATTAATTGTTGGTTGGGGTGTTTTGCCAGCGCGCCAGCGTTTGCATACCAGTACGCCCTGGTCGACAAAAGACGGCGCGATCATACTCAATGGCTGGGTAAAAATCGACCAAAGTGGCGTGGTTACCGTGGCGATGCCGCGCTGCGAAATGGGGCAGGGCGTGCATACTGCGCTGCCGATGTTGGTGGCAGAAGAAATGGATGTGGCCTTGGATCAGGTGCGCATCGAACAAGCGCCGCTGGATAAAATCTATGGCAATGTGGCGATGTTGCCTGACGGTTTGCCTTTTCATGTCGATGATCAAGGCTCCTTGAAACATGGTGCGCAGTGGTTAACCGCCAAATTGGCGCGCGAGATCGGTTTGCAAGTAACGGGGGCCTCTTCCAGCATCAAAGACGCCTGGGCTCCAATGCGTGAAGCGGGTGCAACCGCCCGTGCGGTCTTGCTGGCGGCTGCAGCTAAACAATGGGGAGTGGCCGTTGAAGATTGCAAAACCAGCCTGGGGCGGGTGACCCATGCCAATGGCCGGCAAGCCACGTATGGCGAATTGGCCAAACAAACTGGCACAATTCAACTATCAGGCCCGGTGGCTTTGAAAAAACCTGAAAATTTTACCCTGATCGGCCAAGCGCAGCCGCGCCGTGACAGTGCGCTGAAAGTGAATGGCCGCGCCGGATTTGGCCTGGATGCGCGGCCTCAGGGATTGTTGTATGCAGCAGTGAAAATGAGCCCCACCTTGGGTGCGACGGTGCAAAGCATGGATGAGGCCAAAATCAAGACCATGCCGGGTGTGCGGCAGGTATTGAACTTATCTTCCGTGATGTTGCCCTTGGGTGAGGCAGCGGCGGTCGCCGTGGTAGCTCGAAGCTATTTTGAAGCCAAACAGGCATTGGAAGCCTTGCCCGTGGTTTGGAGCGATAGCCCCCATGCCAAGCTGGATTCGACAGCGGTGTTTAAAGAACTGGCGCAAAAATTGGATGGCGAAGCGGGCTTTACTTATTTTAAGGTCGGTGATAATGCCGCCTTGCAAACTGCTGCATCCAATCAACTGATCAAAGCCGAATATCAGGCACCGTTTTTAGCCCATGCCACGATGGAACCGATCAATTGCACTGTTCAAGTGGCCAATGGTCGGGTTGCGCTATGGGTAGGTACGCAGGTACAGGGTTTGGTGATGGCTACTGCGGCTGAAATGGCTAATGTTGCGTTGGATCATGTCGATTTACACGTCGCGTATTTGGGCGGTGGTTTTGGTCGAAGGCTGGAATTGGATGTGATACGGCAAGCCATGGCAATTGCCCTTCAGACCAACGGCGCACCGGTACAAGTTATTTGGAGCCGCGAGCAAGATATGACGCATGACGCCTATCGTCCAGCCGCATTGGCACGCTTTCAAGCCGTGCTCGATGCCAAGGGCATTGTGTTGGCTTACGATAATCAATCCGCCTCGGGTTCGGTGGTGCATCAGATCTTCAAGCGCGGGTTTGGCTTGCCAGGGATGGGGCCGGACAAAACCACGGCCGAAGGTGAATTTGATATGGCCTATGAATTTCCCAATCAAAAAATTGCCCATGTGATTGTCCCCACACCGATGCCATTGGGTTTTTGGCGCGCGGTTGGGCATTCGCATAATGCATTTTTCAAAGAGAGTTTTATTGACGAATGTGCGCACGCTGCCAAGCAAGATCCGGTGCAATTTCGCCTCACCTGGTTAAAAAATCATCCGCGCCACCGCGCCGTGCTGGAAGCCGCCGTGCGGGCGGCTGGCAGCGCACCCGCCGGGCGCGCGCATGGCGTGGCGGTACATCAATCATTTGGCACAATTGTGGCGCAAGTGGCGCAGGTTTCCGTGGTCGGCACCGAGATTCGCGTGCATAAAGTGTTTTGTGCCGTCGATTGTGGGATTGCGGTGAATCCGAATATTATTGCCCAGCAAATGGAATCGGGCATTGTGTTTGGATTGTCGGCTGCCCTGTTCGGTGAAATTACGCTCAAAAACGGTCAGGTGCAGCAAACCAATTTCCACGATTACCCAGTATTGCGCATGAATCAGGCACCGGAGGTGGAAACCATTATTATTAAAAGCGCGGCCCCCCCGGAAGGCATAGGGGAACCTGGCGTGCCGCCGATTGCGCCCGCAGTGGCCAATGCGGTGTTTATATTGACTGGCAAGCGTTTGCGTAGCCTGCCGCTGAAATTGGTTTGATCATTCCACTGCTTATGCTTATGCTTGCGCCCGGGTTTATGCCTGCGCCAGCAGTTGGCGTAAATTGGGTGCGCCCACCGCCGCGCCGGGCTTGACTTGATCCATTTGCACCTGCAACAAGCGTTGCGCCAGGCTCAGGTCGGGCAGCACGGTGCCAAAAAAGCTGGGCGTGTCGCCATATTGAATCAGCAGTGTGGGGAAATTTTCAATATCCAGGTCGCCCACCACCGCCGCCTGATCTTCAATATCAATCCAGATAAAATACAAATCAGGGTATTGACTGGCCAATTGCTGAAAGCGCGCTTGATATTCGCCGCACGTACCACACCAGGCCGCACACAGGCAGGCAACAAACCAGCCTTGGGCTGGCAAATCTTGCAGCAATTGGTCTCGATTGTCGTCACTTAAGGTCAGGCTGGGCATGCTATACGCGAAGAAGGTGGTGAAGAGGCGATATTTTACCCGCTTCACTCGAAAATTTTGGCATTTGGCGAATCAAGACGGTAAAATAGCGCATGTCTACGATACTTGCCATTGAAACTTCCACCGAAATTGCCTCCGTTGCACTCTTGCATGACGGAAAATTATGGCGTCAGGCTGCCAGCGGTGTACAAAATCATTCCCTTAGCGTCTTGCCCATGGTGCAAATTTTATTGCAACAGGCAGATTTGACCTTGGCGGATTGTTCGGCCATTGCCTTTGGCGCGGGGCCGGGTTCCTTCACGGGGGTGCGCACTGCGTGCGGACTGGCGCAAGGTTTGGCGTTTGGTTTGAATTTGCCTGTCTTGCCTATTAGCACTTTACTGGCTTTGGCCCAGGCGTATCGGGAACAGGCTGGCGTGGTATCGGTTATGCCGATACTGGATGCCCGCATGGGGGAAGTGTATTGGGCGCGCTACCTGTTTGATCAAGTCGATCAGGTTTGGCGCGAAATCGTAGCCCCGACCTTATCCAAACCCATGGATATTGACCTTGATGGGAATCTTGGCGATGTGGCAATTTGTGGCAATGGCGCAGTGTTGTGCGCTGCCGCGCTGCTTAAGCAAACTGATCAAACTGATCAAACTGATCAAACTGATCAAACTGATCAAACTGATCAAACTGATCAAACTGATCAAACTGCGCCACCAATTTTACCCGACGCCGCCCAGATCGCCCAATTGGGCGCACTGGCTTTTGCCGCAGGGCTGGGCTTGGATGCGGCGCTGGCTCAGCCAGTTTATTTGCGCAATAAAGTGGCGCAAACCACGGCAGAACGATTACAAATTAAGGCGGCAGTATGAATTTTGAACGGATGCAAGCCGATGATATGGCCGAAGTGTTGGCCATTGAGCAGGCGGTTTTTCCGCACCCATGGAGCCGGGGGAATTTTCTTGATTCTCTGGCCAGTGGCTATGAAGCCTGGGTGGTGCGCGATGCTACGCAAACTATGCTGGGTTATGTTTTGCTGATGATGATATTGGATGAGGCGCATTTACTCAATATTGCCTTGCGTGCCGATGCGCAAGGGCAGGGCATGGGGCGCATGCTGATGGATAAGGCCATGTCGATTGCGCGCGGCAAAAATGCCTTGACGCTATTTCTCGAAGTGCGCCCTTCCAATTTGCGTGCGCTGGCCACTTATCAACGCTATGGCTTTGACCAGGTTGGGCGGCGCAAAGACTACTACCCTGCAGCAAATAATGGGCGCGAAGATGCCGTGGTCATGAGGTTGGTGTTATGAGCAATAGACTTGAGCGGCGTAGTCTGTTTTTGCAAGAGTTGGGCCTGGCACCGCAATGGCAGCGCAAAGCCATGCCAGTGGCCGAGATGATGATCGCAGACGATGCGAGCGCTTTGCAGGCTGAACCTGAATCGCGCCCCGTCCAACCAGCCCGGATTGCAACGCCGCTGCCTGCGCAGATTGAACCACAAGTTCAGGTTCAAGCTCAAACGCCTGTTCAAACTCAGCCGCAACCACCGATACAAGCACCCGCTAAAACGCACGCTCAAACGCACATACCGATTGCCAACATGAACTGGGCGCAATTGCAGCAAGCAGTCGCATCCTGCACGGCCTGTGCCTTATCGCGCCAGCGCCAACAAACGGTGTTGGGCAGCGGTGTCACTGATCCCGCCTGGCTGGTAGTAGGGGATAGCCCGAGCGTGAGTGATGAAGCCGAAGGGGTGGCATTTTCAGGTAAAGTCGGTGTGTTACTCGACAATATGCTGCACTCTGGGGGCAAAAGCC
>JBKJLF010000057.1:0-6332 GCA_046597185.1 Burkholderiaceae bacterium
TATATGGTTTGCAACTTCACCGCGCCGCTGGCGGGCAAGCCTTCGCTGCTCACGCATGATGAAGTCACCACCCTGTTCCACGAATTTGGCCATGGCTTGCACCATTTACTCACCCAAATCAATGAAGCCAGTGTGGCCGGAATTCATGGCGTGGAATGGGATGCGGTGGAATTGCCTTCCCAGTTTATGGAAAATTTCTGCTGGGAATGGGATGTGGTGCAATCGATGAGTGCGCATATTGACACCGGCTTACCGCTACCACGTGCCTTGTTCGATAAAATGCTGGCGGCGAAAAATTTTCAGTCTGGCTATATGACTTTACGCCAGGTTGAAATGTCCCTGATCGACATGTTGCTACACATCAATATTGATGCTTCCGGCAGTGGTGTGCAAGACTTGATTGATCAGGTGCGGCAACAGGTATCGCTGTTCCCGCCACCGCCATGGAATCGCTTTCAGCACGCGTTCAGCCATATTTTTGCCGGGGGATATGCGGCGGGTTACTATAGTTACAAGTGGGCGGAAGTATTATCGGCCGATGCCTATGGCGCGTTTGAAGAAAGCAGCGACATCAAGGCGACCGGGCACAAATTTGAAGCGGAAATTCTGGCCGTGGGTGGCTCCCGCCCGGCGATGGACTCATTTATTGCGTTTCGTGGCAGAGAACCGAATATTGAGGCATTATTACGCCATAGCGGCATGGCGGCCAACGATGCAACCAACCACGGTGCCAGCGCCCAAAAGACTTAGGAGGTCATCATGAACATTCAATCACGATTCAAACAAGCACTGTTGCTGGTCTGCCTGGTATGCGCCGCCAGCAGCAGTATGGCGCAGCTTTACAAAACAGTCGGGCCGGATGGCAGGGTGACCTATAGCGACACGCCGCCGCCCGTGGGCAAGGCGGAGCGCAAAAATATAAGCGGCAACGGCCCCAATGAAGTTAACCTGCCGTATGAGTTGGCGCAAGCGTTGCGCAATCACCCGGTCACGTTTTATTCGATGGCAAAATGCCCGGTGTGCGATGATGCGCGCAGCATGCTGAAAAAACGCGGCATACCCTATACTGAAAAAACCATTACCAGCGCCGACGATCAAATCAAATTGCGCGATCTGACTGGCGGCACCGAATTACCGGTGCTCTTGGTTGGGCGCGAAAAAAAGCTCGGTTTTGCGCCGACCGAATGGCAATCGACACTGACGGCGGCGGGTTACCCTGGCAGCAATAAATTGCCGTCCAATTACGCCTGGCGTGCACCAGAGGCAGCCGCACCCGTTACCCCCACGCCCGCGCCCAAACCAACCCCGGCTGCGGCCCTGCCAGAACCAAAGCTTACACCCACACCGGTCCCTGACAACAATCCACCCGGATTTCGCTTTTAACCTGACATGAAGCAACCTGACGCAATATGAACCCAGCCCGGAGCCTTGCATGACCCGCATCGATTTTCATAGCAACGTAGCAGATAAAATCCGCTACACTTGTCGCCTGGTGCGCAAGGCGCGCAACCAGGCCAAAGCGCAACCGCTGGTGATATTACTGGAAAACCGTGAGCAATTGAATCAACTCGATAACGAACTATGGGTGTTTTCGGACATCGATTTTATCCCGCATGTGAGTGCGGATCACCCTTTGTCCGCGCAAACGCCGGTGCTACTCACCGATAGCGAACAGATCAAGTTGCCCAGCTACCCGATTCTGATCAACCTGAGCCGCAACACGCCAGCGCAATTTGCGCGCTATGAACGGGTGTTTGAAATCATCAGCCAAGACCCGCAGGATGCGCAAGCGGGGCGGGTACGCTATGGTTTTTACAAGCAACACGGCCACACACTTAACCATATTGTTGCGGAGGCCAGCTAATGTGCCCCCCTGAGAATATCAACGAAGCCTCGATTCCCTTGCTGACCGAGGTGATCGACGCGCATGCGCCTGCGGGCACGGTAGCCCGCCATTTGCCTGCGCCCGGCCAAGCAGCGCCCGCGCATGCGCACCCTTTCGTGCATACGCAAGCGCTCACGCCGACGCAAGCGGCAAGCAGCCAACGCTTACAATTAAGCGAGCAAGATTGGGAGCAATTACAAACCAAATTATCAGAGCGGGTATTGCGCCAACTACAGGGCCGTATCGATTTTGTACTGGAACAGCGCATCCGCGACAGTTTGGCTGATGTGTTGCAATTGGCGATGATAGGCTTGACCGGGGAAATTAAGCGCGGTTTGCAACATACGCTGGAAGAAGTCATCGGGCGGGCGGTGGCGCAAGAGATAGCGCGGCTGCAGAATCAGAAAAAGTAGTTTAAAACATATCAATCTGACATCAATCTACCCACAAAGCGGCAAGCAAGCACCATTGCTTGCCGCAGCGCGTTTTTTCAACGCTATTTCAACTGATCATTCAATAAATTTAATACTTTGCTGGCATTGGCCGAAGTCGCTGGCTTGCCATCGTTACCCATGACAAACACTTGCGTCGTGTTCGCATCCGCACCCGACTTCACGGCAACCTGAAACTTTTCGCCAGCTTTGTCTTTATCCGACTTACCAAAGCCGAACAAGCGCACCAAAAACCCTTTTTCTGCCGCCGGTTTGCCTTGCGCATCGGTGCCCAAATCAACAAAGCGCACAAAATAGATGCCTTGAATCCGGTCACGGTCTTCCACCGTAAAGCCAACCCGATCCAGCGCCAAACCAATGCGTCGCCAGGCGCGATCAAAACCTTCATCCACTTCCACAAACGAGGCATTCGGCGCTAGCACCAATTTGGCATGTAAGGCTTGTGGCGTAGCGCCCTTGACCGCTGCCACGGCTTGCTCTTTGGCGATGCCCAAACGCAACATCAAGCGAGTTAAAAATTCGGCTTCCAAACCAGGGTCAGAGGCACGCGCAGTCCAGGAGGTGGTATCTCTGAATTGCCCAACCACGACTTCTTCAGCACCGCGATGGCTGATATAAATCTCGGTGCCACCACTCGGGGTGCGCTCCAAACGGGTACGGAATTTATCACGCTCACCGGTTGAATATAAGGAATCCAATACTCTGCCGATGGTGTTTCGCAAAATGTCTTGCGGAATTTTGGCGCGGTTTTTCGCCCAATCAGCTCCCATGGCGCCGACATCCGGCAACTCAGTATTGATTAAAAAGCCGGAATCTTGCCAGAATTCTTTAACCAATGGGAATAACACTTCCGGCTTTTGATTGACCACCAACCAGCGCTGATTGCCGGCACGTTCAATGCGAATTTCACCCACGGCCTTGGGCGCAACCTGGTTGCTACCCTGCGCCACCGGTTCATTCACACCACTGCCCTGCACCCCTTGCTGCTGCAAAGAATAGCTCGAAGCAGTTGCCGTACCACGGTTGGTTTCAGGAATCGCATAACGATTTTCCTTTTGCAAACGGGTTAAGTCGGGCGGCACGTCCAGCGGCTGGGCTTTGCCGGAGCTTTTATAATCAACCTTATCACCAAACAAGGAGCCAATCGAGTTGCACCCCGATAAGCTGACAACGCTGGAAAGTAGCAGTACAACCGCGCCAGTTTTGGCGACATTCTTTGGCATCATGGGAAAATACTTTTTGTGAGATTTATTGCTAATAGTCATATTCTTACGCAAGAGCGCTAAAATTCCGGGGAGGCAAGATGCCTATTGTAATACACCTGCCTGCTTTAATGCAGCTAAAACGCGTGGATGGTATTGCGCAGCCAAAGAAACCAGAGGCAAACGGATACCGCTTTCCATTTTGCCCATTTGCTGCAAGGCCCATTTTACGGGAACCGGATTGGGTTCGAGAAATAAATCATCATGCAAGGCCAGTACCTGATTATTGATGGCAATTGCGCCAGCACAATCACCACGCATGGCTGCGGCACACATTTGCGCCATCAAACGTGGTGCCACATTGGCGGTGACTGAGATATTGCCATGCCCACCACAGAGCATTAAGGCCATGGCGGTCGGGTCATCACCAGAATACACCGCAAAACCTTCTGGGATACCGCGCAATAATTCAATATCCCGACCAATTTTACCGCTGGCTTCTTTGACGCCCACAATATTGGGAATCTGCGCCAGACGCAAAATGGTTTCATTACTCATATCGGCCACGGTGCGACCGGGCACATTATACAAAATAACCGGAATGTCAACCGCTTCGGCAATCGCTTTGAAGTGTTGAACCATCCCCTCCTGGCTCGGCCGATTGTAGTAAGGCACCACCGAAAGGCACGCATCGGCATGGGCCTGTTTGGCAAACTGGGTCAGGCGGATTGCCTCGGAGGTGGAATTGCCCCCGGTTCCGGCAATAATTGGAATGCGCTTATTGGCGTGTTCGACCGCAACCTTAATCAACTCACAATGCTCTTCCACTGAAACAGTGGCCGATTCGCCTGTGGTGCCAACGATTACAATACTATTCGTACCTTCTGCGATATGCCAATCAATCAATTGGCGCAGCGCTGGAAAATCGAGACTGCCATCTGGATGCATGGGTGTAACGATGGCAACAATGCTACCCTTAATCATGGAGAACATGGTGAACTTATTTTGAAGAGAAATAAAAGCCTGATTGTAGCCCAAGCCACCAAGATACGGTGGAATACAAACTCAAATCAGGCACGAATCAAGCACAAATCAAGCACAATTAAGCACAAACCAAGCACAATCGTCGGCAAGACCGGGGCACAACGACTTAACCGTAGCTAACACCAACGGCTTCACGCACATCACGCATGGTTTCTTGCGCCAATTTACGCGCTACATCACAACCATCGGCAATAATCGCACGCAACAGGGACGGATCATCCAGATATTGCTGGGCGCGCTCGCGCATCGGCTCTTGCTCCTTGATGATGGCATCAATCACTGGCTGCTTACATTCCAGACAACCAATTCCCGCCGATTTACAGCCCTTGACCACCCATTCGCGGGTTTCCTGGTTGGAATAAATTTGATGCAATTGCCAAACCGGGCAACGCTCGGGGTCGCCCACATCGGTGCGGCGCACCCGTGCCGGATCGGTTGGCATGGTGCGCACTTTTTTGGTCACCATCTCCGGTTCTTCACGCAGGGCGATGGTGTTGCCATAACTCTTGGACATTTTCTGCCCATCCAGGCCCGGCACGCGTGAGGCGGTGGTCAAACGCGCTTGCGGTTCGACCAAAATCAATTTACGGCTGCCTTCGAGATAACCAAATAAGCGCTCGCGATCAATCATCGACAAGTTTTGCGCTTCATCCAACATGACTTTGGCCTGTGCCAGCGCTTCGCCACTGCCATCTTGCTGAAAACCGGTGCGCAATTCAAGATACAGTTTGGCACGTTTGCTACCCAGTTTTTTGACCGCTTCCAGCGCTTTTTCTTCAAAGCCCTTTTCTTTGCCGTAAATATGATTAAACCGACGCGCAATTTCGCGCATCATTTCAACATGGGGCACTTGATCATCGCCAACCGGGATATCACTGGCGCGATAAATTAACACGTCGGCCGCTTGCAACAAGGGGTAGCCCAAAAAGCCATAGGTGGCCAGGTCTTTGTGCGCCAGCTTTTCCATTTGGTCTTTATAGGTGGGCACGCGCTCTAACCAACCCAGCGGTGTGGCCATCGATAACAACAGATGCAATTCAGCATGTTCTGGCACTTTGGATTGGATAAACAGCGTCGCTTGCGATGGGTCCACCCCGCTTGCCAGCCAATCGACCAACATTTCCCAGGTGCTGCGCTCGATAATCGAGGGATCATCGTAGTGGGTGGTCAAAGCATGCCAATCAGCAACAAAAAACAAACAAGGCACTTCTGTTTGCATTTTTACCCAGTTTATCAAAGCACCATGATAGTGGCCAAGATGCAAGGCACCAGTGGGGCGCATGCCAGAAACAACGCGAGCAGGATACATATCGATCAATTCAAAAAGAATATCAAAGAAAAACAGATTGTAGCAGAGTCAGACGAAAAAACCGCAGCGATGTGCATACGCCGATGCGTCTATAAACCAAACAGGCTGGCATCACCCCGCCCTTGACGTAACAATTGCGGCTCTGAGCCGGTTAAATCGATCACGGTGGTAGGTTCCATACCACAGGCACCGCCATCAATGACCAACTCAATAAAATGCTCCAGCCGTTCGCGGATTAAATCGGGGTCATTCAAGGCATCTTGCTCGCCGGGTAAAATCAGGGTGGTACTGAGCAGAGGTTGCCCCAATTCTTCCAGCAAGGCACTGACGATGCGATGTTCCGGTACGCGTAAGCCGATGGTTTTACGGGATGGATGGCTCAAGCGGCGCGGCACTTCCTTGGTCGCCTCCAGAATAATGGTGTACGGGCCAGGGGTGGC
>JBKJLF010000205.1:0-2996 GCA_046597185.1 Burkholderiaceae bacterium
CTGAAATCGAAGCGGTGTTAAGCAACCCGGAATCACCACTGCCGATTGCAAAAACCATCCCCCGTCTGGATTCTGATTTTTAAGCCGATGAATCAAAAAGAGAACGCGATGAAAGAATGCACCGTTTTTGTTTGCACCAACCCGGCAGAACCCATCCCGGCAGCCCGGTTTGAACTGGACGATCTCGGCCAAGGCCATTTCGTGTACGGTAAAAGCTATCTGGCCAATCCGGCGGCCTTTGCATTCGACCCCGTCAACCTGCGCTTAACGCCAGACCAATTACGCATTGCCGTACACGGCGATGAAACATTCGGCGTCCTGTCAGACGCTGGCCCCAACACCTGGGGCAAACGCATCACAGGCAGTATTTGCAAGCAAGAAAACAAACCCGTGGTCATGCACGAGGGGCACGAATGCATCCTCAAGTTTAATCGCACCGATGATTTATTCGATGTTTCTGCTGCCGAGAATACCGCCTCTCACCCGCATTTGACTTACTGCCCCATCTGGAAGCGCCTTACATGCCGCAATCCATCGGCGTTGGTGCGCTGGGTGCTGCCAGCACGCTTGAAAACGCGCTATCACAATGTGGCCGCTTCTTTTTAAGCGAGGCACAAGCCAAACAGATCAATGACGAAGTACGGCAAGCCGTATTGAATTGGCGCACGGTATTTCGCGAAGCAGGCGTGTCAGCGCAAGACATTCACCGCCTCACGCCCTGCTTTGCCGTGGCCGAAACGGCGCTTTAAGCTATAATCTGCCATCACTCACCTACTCCCCCTCCCAAAAAAGACCCGCCATGCTCATCATCACCATTAAACAAGGCAAGGAAAAAACCCTGATCGATGGTGATCCGTGGATTTATCTCTCTGCCATCGAACGCGTGGACGCCAAACGCGATGAACGCTTGAAAACCGGCACCACCGCCCTGGTGCGCTCGTCTTCCAACGCTTTTCTGGCGCGCGCTGGCTGGAGCCCGCATTCCCAAATCCGCGCCAGAATCTGGACATTTGACGAAAAAGAAGCGGTCGATCACGCCATGTTCAAACGCCGCATCCACGCCGCCCTGGCCAAACGGCTGCCGCTCAAAGCCAAAACTGGCAAACCACAAAGGCTGATTGATGCCGAAGCCGACCATTTGCCAGGTTTAATCGTCGATTATTATGTGGTGCAAAACATCGGCTATCTGGTCTGCCAATTCCAGGCCGCCGGCGTGGATGCGTGGAAAGTAGCCATCGTTAAAACTTTGATTGCTGAGACCGGCGTACCCAATGTGTATGAACATACCGATTATCTGGTGCGCAAAGCCGAAGGTTTATCGGGTGGCAATGGCGTGTTGGCGGGCGAAGAACCGCCGGGCAATGTGGCACTGTTGAAGTAGATTCGCCACAATCAGCTACAATAAGCCACACTCAGCCACACTCAGCCACCATAAACCAGATTGCACAGTCAGAATCAACATTCAATCTTGAGACAATAAAATGACCCGAACATTGAAACTCACCGCACTGCTCCCCTTGCTGTTGGCAAACCAAACTGCGTTAGCCTCCGCCCCCGCCGCCCCCGCCGCCACAACGACACCAGCGCCCGCAGCCGCCTTGGAAGCGGGCGTACAAAAGGTGACCGTCACCAGCGAGCGCAACAACGAAACCGAACAGCGGCGGCAATCCTCGGCGGGCAAAATCGTCTATGGACGCGAAGAATTGGACCGCAACGGCGACACCACCCTGGGCGAAGTCTTAAAACGCCTGCCCGGTGTCACCCTTGACGGCCCGGCCGGGCGCGGCGGCGATATTCGCTTTCGCGGCCTGGGCAATGGCTACACCCAAATCCTGCTCAATGGCGAACGGGCACCACGCGGCTTTTCGATTGAATCGCTCTCGCCCGATCAGGTGGAACGGGTTGAAATCATTCGCGGCCCGGTGGCAGAATTGAGCACCCAGGCCATTGCCGGCACCATTAATATTGTTTTGCGCGAAGGCTACCAGCAAAAAGAAACCCAAATCCGCCTGAGCGATGGCTTTGAGCATGGCCGCCACAGTAGCAATGTCGGCATCACCCACCCCGGCAAAATCGGCCAACTGACTTACTCGATTAGCGGCTCGCTGTTTGAAAGCCATAGCGCCGACCAAGTACTGATCGAAAATCGCGAATTTGACCCACAACCCAGCTTGGTGCAGCAGGAGCAAATCAATAACCAAAACCACAATCAGGGCATCCATTTCACGCCGCGCCTGTCGTATCGCTTTGATAATGGTGACGCGCTGGTGTTTCAGCCGCTGCTGGTGCTCAGCCGTTTTGATACCACGGGCAAAATTCTCCTCACCCAACAAATCGATCCGAACCTGCCGTTTGCCAGTGCCCTCACCAAAGAGCGTAGCAACAGTCAAGTGATCCGCGCCTTTGGCACCTGGCAACACCGCTTGCCGGAATCAGCCAAACTGAATCTGAAGTACGGCTTTGGTCATAGCCACTTCGAAAACCAGGGCCTCCGCCTGCAATTAGACCCTGCCGACACGCTAATCAATACCATTGAAACCGGTAATGACGTAAAAACCAACAGCTTTAACCTGGGCGGCAAATACACCGCGCCACTGGAAAAATGGTTGGGCAAAGGGCACCTGTTGGCCATAGGCTGGGACGGTGAATGGGAACGACGGCACCAAACCCGGGTGTCCATCAATAACGGCAGCAAGGAATTTGCCGATTCCGGCATCGAAACCAACGCACGCACGCGCCGCCTGTCCGGCTTTGTGCAAGACGAATGGGATATTACCGAAAAATGGTCTACCAACCTGGGCTTACGCTGGGAAGGCATTCTCACCAGCAGCGGCAGCCCGAATATCAACAATACCAGCCGCGTATTAAGCCCGGTATTGCATAACGTCTGGCGCTTACCGGGCGAAACCAAAGATCAGGTGCGCCTGGGCCTGACCAGAAGTTATCGCGCACCGGGTTTGGTTGATCTCATCGCCCTGCCCAGCCTGTCGCGCTTG
>JBKJLF010000458.1:0-2847 GCA_046597185.1 Burkholderiaceae bacterium
CATCAGCGCGACCCACAAAGCGCACAATAATTACCTGAGCAGCGAGGGCGAGCACGCCGCCTACACCAACGAGCTGACTTGTTTGCGCCGGGCGATACCGTGGCGGCCAGAACAAGGTTTGAACAGCAAGCTAACCATCGTGCCCGGCATCGACACCGCCACCGTGGTTGGCCCCAAAGGCGAAGAAATTCACACCGACAAATATGGCCGCATTAAAGTGCATTTCCATTGGGACAGACGTGGTAAAAACGACACAAACAGCTCATGCTGGCTGCGTGTGATGACGCCATGGGCTGACCAAAATTTTGGCATGATTTCCCTGCCCCGCGTGGGCACGGAAGTGGTGATTCAATTTTTGCAGGGCAACCCGGACAGGCCGCTGGTGATCGGGCAACTCTACAACCAAACCCACATGCCACCGTGGGATTTGCCAAATCGTAAAACCCAATCTGGCGTATTAAGCCGCTCCAGCAAGGGTGGCACCCCCGCCAATGCCAATGCCTTCCGCTTTGAAGATGCCAAAGGCGAAGAGGAAATTTGGTTACACGCCGAAAAAAACCAACGCATTGAGGTGGAAAACGATGAAAGCCACTGGGTGGGGCATGACCGTAAAAAGGTGGTGGACAACGATGAAGACATCACCATCCACAACAACCGCAACGAGCGGGTGGATCATGACGAACAGGTCAGCATCGGCGACAACCGCACCAACACCATAGGTAAAAATCTGATGGAAACGGTGGTTATGGCGGCCACCCAAAACGTGGGCATGGCCAAAATGACTAATGTGGGCGGCGCATTGTCCATTAACGTGGCCATGGCGATGAATACCTTGGTGGGCTTGTCGCAGATGGCTGAAATCATCATGGGCAAGAAAACTGATGTGGGCCAGGACTACGTAATCGACGTGGGCAAAAACTTTCAACTGACGGCGGGCGACAGCATTGAACTGATCGTAGGCAAATCGGTGTTGAAAATGGATAAAGACGGCCACATCTCGATTAACGGGCATGAAATTATCCTTGGCACCACGGGCGAACAATTCTACAAGGCCGATGGCGACATCACTATCAAGGCCAAGAATATCAAGGAGAATTGATGCCATGAAAAAACAAGCCAAGGTGCGTACCCGGCCTGCCCTGCAAACAACCAGTGCACAGCAAAGCAGCGCCCAAGCCGCCACCCAAACAGTGAGCTTGTTTGATGCGCTGCTGGTGCGGCAACCTGCGCCGCAACGCCAGGATGCGTTAATCCACGGTGTGGCCGTTGCCACGCTGCTGGAACTGCTACCCGATGGCAAAGTACGCATCGCCCTGCCCGCCCATGGCATAGCCGACTTGCGCGCCACCCCCGTGTGCGCCTTGCCCGCGCTACGTGAGGGTGAACCGGTTGCCGTGATGTTTGAACAGGGCGATACCTCGCGCGCACTGGTGTTAGGCCCGATGGCGGGCGCGCCTACGCAAGCCTCCTCACACGAGAGCACGCCCGCTCAAGCGCCGGCACACGAAGCCCTCATCGACAACGAACGCATCGTCATCGAAGCCGAACAAGAAATTGAACTGCGCTGCGGTGAAGCGTCCATCATTCTCACCCGCGATGGTTGCATCCTGCTGCGCGGCAGCGACATCACCAGCCACGCCAGCATCACCCAGCGCATACGCGGTGGCAGCGTGCAAATCAACTAAGGCCAAGCGACGCCATGGAAATTGCATTAGGCTCCAAATATCTATTGGCCGAAGCCACTGCTGCCGTGGATAAAACCGGAAAAGAGCACTTGCTGATTGTGGTGAAAGGCAGTTGGTCGTTTGCCAGTGGGCGCGTAGCGCGCCCCTGCCAAGCCATGCCGCTGCAATATGGCGATGTGTTTGTTGGCGCAGCCGGGCTTTCTGCCCCGCTGTACGAAAGTGATTTTGTGTTCAAAAAGCTACGCTGCGACGTTATTTTTAACGCCAAGGCTTACGCGCCGGATGGTGAAGCGGTAAAGGAACTGGAAGCGGGTTTTAGCATAGGCAGCGTACAAAAAACACTGCGTGTGGTGGGCAACCGGGTGTGGCAAAACGGCCAACCCAGCGCACCGCAAGCGTTTTTCGACATGCCTTTGCACTACGGCCTTGCCTTTGGCGGCGAGCGCGAACTTGACCCGCAGCAAAAAATTAACGAGTGCTACCAGCAAAACCCGGTAGGACGTAGCTTTTCCAGCGACGAGCAAGCCTTGGAAGGCAAGTTATTACCCAATCTGGAAGCCATCGAACAGCGTATCAATCGCACCAATCTGGCCTGGCAGCCTGCCGCGCTCTCTGCCACTGCCCGCAGTTGGCTACCAAGGCGGCAGTTTGGCGGCACCTACGACGCCAACTGGAAGCGTAACATTTTCCCCTTTCTGCCGGAAGACTTTGACGAACGCTTTAACCAGTGCGCGCCAGAAGACCAGCAAATTGACTTTCCGCAAGGCGGCGAAGAAGTGGTGTTAACGAACCTGATGCGAAACCGCCCCGAAGCGCGCTTTCAATTGCCGCGCCTGAACAAATTGCCAATCAAGGTATTGATGAGCAACTACACCGTAGAAGAGCCGCAAGTGGTGGTGGATACGCTGTATCTGGAGCCGGATCAGGCACGCATCACCGCAGTATGGCGCGCCAGCGTGCCCATTGCGCGGCGCATGCAGGACGTTAAAACCATTGCCATAGGTGGCATTTGCAAAAACTGGTGGGAGGCCAAGGTAGTGGGCGCAGAAGGCTGCATGAATTGCGCCAAAAACCGCTCCACCAGCGAAGATGCGCCAAGCGAAGATGATTGCGCGCAAGAAACCATGAAATCACCCGCACCGGAGGGTAACGCATGAGCCAC
>JBKJLF010000689.1:0-11559 GCA_046597185.1 Burkholderiaceae bacterium
GATTTTGGAAGCGGAACTGGCCAAAGACAGCCAAAAGCTGGACGGTCAAATCGCCTTCACCTTGTACGATACCTATGGCTTTCCGCTTGACTTGACCGCCGATATTTGCCGTGAGCGCAATGTGGCGTTGGATGAAGCCGGTTTTACGGCGGCGATGACACAGCAAAAAGCCACTGCCAAAGCCGCAGGCAAATTCAAGATGGCAGCCAATGTCGAATACAGCGGCGCAAAAACCACATTCGTTGGCTATACCAGCTTGTCGCAAAGCGCAAAAGTGATTGCACTGTACCGCGATGGCGTGGCGGTGGAACGATTGCAGGCGGGCGAAGCCGGGATTGTGGTGCTTGACAGCACGCCGTTTTATGCCGAATCCGGTGGCCAATGCGGTGATGCAGGTCAGATGAGCGCATTCGGCATGCTGTTTGCCGTGCACGATACCCTGAAAATTCAAGCCGACGTTTTCGGCCAACATGGCACGCTGGAACAAGGCAGCCTGGTATTGGGCGCAGCGGTTGAGGCGCAGGTGGACGTGCAGCGGCGCGCGCGCATCGTGCGCAATCACTCGGCTACCCACTTGATGCATAAAGCCTTGCGTGAAGTGCTGGGTAGCCATGTGGCGCAAAAAGGCTCCCAGGTTGATCCTGAAAAAACCCGTTTTGACTTTAGCCACCATGGCCCACTCACGGCTGAACAAATTACCCTGGTCGAACAAATCGTGAATCAGGAGATTTTAGCCAATGTCGCCACGCAAGCCCAGGTCATGGCCTTTGACGATGCCGTCAAGCACGGCGCGATGGCCTTGTTTGGCGAAAAATATGGCGATGAAGTGCGCGTGCTCGACATCGGTTCCTCGCGTGAGTTGTGCGGCGGCACCCATGTAGGCCGCACCGGCGATATTGGCTTGTTCAAAATCGTGGGCGAGGGCGGTGTCGCAGCCGGGATTCGCCGGGTCGAAGCCGTCACGGGCGAAGGCGCGCTGGCGCTGGTGCAAAGTTTGGAGCGCCAGGTCGCCGAGGCCGCCAGCGTCCTGAAAACCTCGCCCGACGATTTATTGCAACGCATCCACCAGGTGCAAGAGCATGGCCGGGCGCTGGAAAAAGAAGTGGCGGCCTTGAAATCGAAATTGGCGGCCGGGCAGGGCGACAGTTTAATCAGCCAGGCGCAAGACATTAAAGGTTTGAAAGTGGTGGCCGCCGTGCTGGAAGGCGCGGACACCACGCGCTTGCGCGAAACGCTCGACAAGCTCAAAGACAAGCTGCATACCGCCGCCATCGTGCTGGCCAGCGTCAATGACGGCAAAGTGAGCTTGATTGCAGGTGTGACCGCAGACAGCACCAAGCGCTTGAAAGCTGGTGATTTGGTGAATTTTGTGGCGCAGCAAGTGGGCGGTAAAGGTGGCGGACGGCCTGATATGGCGCAAGCGGGCGGTACTGACGCCGCGGCCTTGCCAGCGGCGCTTGCCAGTGTGGCAGCCTGGATTGATAGCAAAATTTAAGGAGCACAAATGGATTGGGGTGATCGATTGGTGATTCGAAGGGCCGCGCCGGAAGATGCGCCCCAAGTAATGCAAATCTATGCGGATGAGGGCGCTTATTCCGGCACCTTACAAGCACCCCATCCGGCGTTAAGGGTATGGCAAGAGCGGCTGGTGCCCAATGACGGGCGTATCGCCTTGGTTGCGGTGCTGGATCAGCTTGTGGTAGGGCAGGCGGGCATCCATATGGAGGCCAATATGCGTCGCCGTCATGCTGCCGGGCTGGGCATTGCCGTGGCTGATGAGTATGCGGGCAAGGGAATCGGTAGCGCATTGCTGGCGGAATTAGTCAATTTGGCCGATAACTGGATGCCGATTCTGCGCCTCGAATTGACGGTGTTTACCGATAACCTGGCAGCGCAAGCCCTGTATCGCAAGTTTGGTTTTCAGATTGAAGGGACGCACCGTGCTTTTGCCTTGCGTAATGGCCAATTGCTTGATGTGTATGCCATGGCGCGCCTGCACCCCAAACCACCACGTTTGCCTGCGGTATAGTAGGCGGCAAGCCCTGAGCAGGAAATGCTTTATTTGGGGCAATTGTTGTGCAGTGCAACCGACGGGCTAATCTGACCATTCATGGGTCGTCGTTGCTTTCGTCCAACATATGTGAGACAATTTTGGTGCGCTGCGTCAAACCCTCGAAAAAGGAGTAATATTCGGGAGTAGCCAAAGTCAGCGGGCTTATTTTGTGTCACAATATGTATTGGATAGTAAAATGTTTGCAAATTCTACAACACTAGAAGATGAAATTATGGAATACGACAAAGAACTCGACGCGCGCGGTTTAAATTGTCCATTGCCAATTTTGAAGGCCAAGAAGGCGTTGGCGGATATGTTCAGTGGTGATGTGTTACGCGTCATCGCAACGGATCGCGGCGCGCAGCGCGATTTTCAAGCTTTCGCCAAGCAAACGGGTAACGATTTGCTATCTCATGAGCAGATTGATGAAGAATTCGTCTTTTATATTCAGCGTAAATAGTCAATTTTCCTCATCGTAGAAAACGCGTTCTGCGCTTGCTGTGGGTCGGTGTTGTATCCCTGAGCCAGACATGCCAAAGTGTAGTCTTTTAACGTACACTATTTTGCATCTAAAGCAACAATAAAGTGAATTATATGCATCTTAGTGGAATTCTACTAGGAATTAAATCGCACGATCGTGCTTTAATTTAGTGCGACGGGGAATAATCTTTTATAATCGGGACTGTGTAGACGGTTCCCGTCAATCCGTAAATCCGTTTTTTTCAAAGGCACAGCTATGAAAGTCCTGGTTCCAGTAAAACGCGTTGTGGACTACAACGTCAAAGTCCGCGTCAAGTCCGACGGCAGTGGCGTCGATACTGCCAACGTCAAAATGTCAATGAATCCGTTTGATGAAATCGCGCTGGAAGAAGCAGTGCGTTTAAAAGAAGCGGGTAAAGTCACCGAAATTATCGCCGTCTCCTGCGGCGTCACCCAATGTCAGGAAACCCTGCGCACCGCCATGGCCATTGGTGCGGATCGCGGTGTGCTGGTTGAAACAGCGGTGGAATTGCAACCGCTGGCCGTGGCCAAGCTGATCAAGGCCTTGGCCGATGTGGAGCAACCGCAGTTAATCATTCTGGGAAAACAAGCGATTGATGATGATTGCAATCAAACTGGTCAAATGTTGGCCGCACTACTGGGTTGGCCGCAAGCCACCTTCGCCTCGAAAGTGGTACTCGACGGCGGCAAGGTTGCTGTTACGCGCGAAGTCGATGGCGGTTTGGAAACCCTGTCCCTGACGCTGCCTGCCATCATCACCACCGATTTGCGCCTGAACGAACCACGCTATGTGACCCTGCCTAATATCATGAAAGCGAAGAAAAAGCCGCTCGACGTGAAAAAACCGGAAGACCTGGGCGTGAATGTCGCCTCCAAACTCACCACTATCAAAGTGGTCGAACCTTCCAAGCGTTCGGCTGGTATTGTGGTGCCTGACGTGGCGACCCTGGTTGCCAAACTCAAAAACGAAGCGAAAGTCATTTAAATAAGGAATCGATCATGACCGCATTAGTCATAGCAGAACACGACAACGCTTCGTTAAAAGGAAGCACCCTCAACACCATCACCGCCGCCATTGCTTGCGGCGGCGATGTCCACGTCCTGGTAGCTGGCCTGCAATGTGGCCCGGCAGCGCAGGCCGCCGCCAATATCGCTGGCGTGGCAAAAGTATTCGTGGCCGAAGGCGCGCAGTTTGAACATGGTTTGGCCGAAAACGTGGCCGCCCAGGTGTTATCGATGGCCGCCAGCTATTCGCATATTCTGGCACCTGCCACCGCTTACGGTAAAAACATTTTGCCGCGCGTGGCCGCCAAGCTGGATGTGGGCCAAATCTCGGAAATTACCAAAGTCGATGCGCCCGATACCTTCGAGCGCCCGATTTACGCTGGCAATGCCATTGCCACCGTCAAGTCAAGCGAAGCGGTCAAGGTGATCACCGTGCGTACCACCGGTTTTGATGCTGCCAGCAGTGGCGGCAGTGCCAGTGTGGAAACGGTTGCCGCCGTGGCCGATTCCGGCAGCTCGGCCTTCGTTTCGCGTGAAGTGGCCAAATCAGACCGTCCTGAATTAACCGCTGCCAAAGTGATTGTGTCGGGTGGGCGTGGTATGGGTTCGGGCGATAATTTCAAAATTCTCGAACCGCTGGCTGATAAACTGGGTGCCGCCATGGGTGCCTCGCGCGCTGCGGTGGATGCGGGTTTTGTGCCCAACGATTGGCAAGTTGGCCAAACCGGCAAAATCGTGGCACCGCAACTGTATATTGCGGTCGGCATTTCCGGTGCCATCCAACATTTGGCTGGTATGAAAGATTCCAAGGTGATTGTGGCGATCAATAAAGACCCGGAAGCGCCGATTTTCTCGGTAGCCGATTATGGCATCGTGGGCGATTTATTCGAGATCGTACCGCAGTTGGTGGCGGCCCTGTAGTATCTCAATCACCTGATTCACCGGAATCAACCCCATCGTTCTTGGCAAGCCACCGCCTATTTTGTATCTTGACATGCAAAATGGTCGGTGGCTTGAATCTTTTGGAGAAATCAAATGTGTTATATGAGCTATAACGCCCCCGTGAAAGACATGCTGTTCGTGATCAACGAATTGGCAGGGCTGGCCGCCGTGAGTGCCTTGCCGGGTTGTGAAGATGCCACGCAAGACACGGTGGAAGCGGTATTGGAAGAAAACGCCAAATTTTGCGCCGGCGTGGTTGCGCCTTTGAATCAGGCTAGCGATAAAGACCCCAGTTTTTGGCATGACGGCCAAGTTACCACCAGCAAGGGTTTTAAAGAAGCGTTCAAGGCCTTCGCCGAAGCGGGCTGGCAGGGCGTGCAGCATCCGGCCGAATTTGGTGGCCAGGGCTTACCCAAACTGGTGGCCACGCCCTGTATCGAAATGCTCAATGCTTCCAGTATCTCGTTTGCGCTGTGCCCTTTATTGTCCGACGGCGCGATTGAAGCCTTGCTGACAGCCGGTTCCGATGCGCAAAAAGCGCTGTATCTGGAAAAACTGGTGAGTGGCAGCTGGACCGGGTCGATGAATTTGACCGAACCGCAAGCCGGTTCCGACCTCGCTGCCGTGCGTACCCGCGCAGTGCCGCGTGCGGATGGGCGCTACGATGTATTTGGCACCAAAATTTTCATCACCTATGGCGAACACGATATGACAGAAAATATCGTGCA
The DNA here is from genome assembly GCA_046597185.1 of Burkholderiaceae bacterium. GTDB lineage: Bacteria > Pseudomonadota > Gammaproteobacteria > Burkholderiales > Burkholderiaceae_D > CAMBDR01. The sequence goes on from JBKJLF010000689.1 coordinate 5,230, forward strand.
TCTGGTGTTGGCCAGAACGCCGGATGCACCGGAAGGCGTGAAGGGTATTTCGCTATTCATCGTGCCCAAGTTTTTGGTCAATGCCGATGGCAGCCTGGGTGAGCGCAATGACGTACATTGCGTTTCGATCGAACACAAACTGGGCATCAAGGCCAGCCCCACGGCGGTGTTGCAGTTCGGTGATAACGGTGGCGCGGTTGGTGAATTGGTCGGGCTGGAAAATCGCGGTCTCGAATACATGTTCATCATGATGAATGCCGCCCGTTTTGGCGTCGGCTTGCAAGGCATCGGCTTGGCTGAGCGCGCCTATCAACAAGCAGTGGCCTTTGCCAAAGATCGGGTGCAATCGCGCGATGTGGCAGGTTCCAGTGGCCCGGTCAGCATTATTCACCATCCTGATGTGCGGCGCATGTTAATGTCGATGCGGGCACAAACCGAAGCCGCACGTGCGCTGGCCTATGTGGCAGCGGCCACCAGCGATTGTGCGCACCACCATGCGGATGCGACCACGCGTAAAGAAAATCAGGCAGTGTATGAATATTTGGTGCCCGTGGTCAAAGGCTGGTCCACTGAAATGGCGCAAGAGGTGGCCTTAACTGGCGTGCAAGTGCATGGCGGGATGGGCTTTATTGAAGAAACCGGTGCGGCACAACATCACCGTGACGCCAAAATTCTCACCATCTACGAAGGCACTACCGCCATTCAAGCCAACGACCTGATTGGCCGCAAAACCATGCGTGATGGCGGTGCCGTGGCCAAAGGTTTAATCGCAGCCGTTCGCGCCACGCAGGCGCAATTACAAGAGGGTGGGCAAGCGGATCTGGTGGCGATTGCCAATCAACTGGGGCAGGGCGCAGCAGCGCTGGAGCAAGTGGTGGAGTTTGTGCTGGCCAATGGCAAAACCCAGGTGAAAGCGGTCTTTGCCGGTAGCGTGTTGTACCTGAAGCTGGCAGGTATTGTTTTGGGTGGCTGGCAAATGGGGCGTGCTGCCTTGGTGGCCTCGCAAAAACTGGCGGCGCAAGATGGCGACATGTCGTTTTATCAAGCCAAAATCGGTACTGCGCGCTTTTTTGCCGATCATGTTTTGACTCAGGCCAGTGGCTTGCGTAATGCCATTGTTGATGGTAGTGCAGGTGTGCTGGCTTTGACGGAAGATCAGTTTTAAGCCGCCCAGTTTGTCATTTTGCAAGTAAAAAAGGCCAACCATGTTGGCCTTTTTGCTGAGTAGAATCCAATCAGCATGAGAATGGCAAGTTTTTTATTTTAACCAGAACAAAACAAGGTGCGCCGGATGTCTGATTTTCGTACCCGATGGGTGTTTGGCATCGCCTGGTTGTTACTCTGGCTCCTGCTGGTTGCCGTTGCTATCCAGGAATATTGGCGCGAAGGCGGCATGGCTTTTTGGCCGCCGCTGCTGTGGGAAAGCAGTTCCGTCATCGTCAGCGGTGCGCTATTGCTGGTGCAACGCCATTTCACCCGCCCACGTGACCATTTGCTGGCCAGCCCGAAGCGCTGGTTTGCCTTGCAATTTTGTTGGCTGCCGTTCAATTGCATCGCCTTCGTGCCGCTCACCTTTGGCTTGCGCCACGCGGTGTATGCCGCTCTGGGCCAGGTCTACCATCATCAACCTTGGGCCACGCTGTTTTTGTACGAATCGATCAAGGTATCGCTGCTGTTTGCGATCTTCAATGTGGTGTTGTTTGGTTTTTTGTCGTGGCAGCAGTTGTTGCAAGAAAAAGAGCGCGCCCAGGCTGCCAACGAATTGCTGCGCCAAGCCCAGTTGCAGCAATTAACCCAGCAAATGCAACCGCATTTCTTGTTTAACGCGCTTAACACCATTTCTTCGCTGATGTATTCCGATGTCGAAAAAGCCGATGCCATTTTAATTCAATTGGCCGATGTCTTACGCGCCACCCTGGCCGTGAGCGAGCAGCAGCAAGTGCCGCTGGCGACTGAATTGCGCTTGCTGCGTGGCTATGCGGCCTTGATGTGCGAGCGCTTTATTGATCGGGTTGAGATTCAATGGCAGGTTGATGAAGCGACGCTGGGCGTGCTGGTGCCCGTGATGAGTTTGCAGCCCTTGCTGGAAAATATCTTCAAGCACACCGTGGAAACCTGCCGCCAAAGAACCAAAATACGCATCGGTGCGCAGCAGGTGGCAGCACAGTTGTGTCTGACGCTGGAAGATGATCAGGGCATATTGGCGCAGCGCGCGGTTGATGGTGGCAAGGGCAGTACGGGTAATCCGGGTGGCACGGGTGGCATCGGGTTAAAGAACATCCATGCGCGTTTGCAGGTACTGCATGGGGCCAATGCCAGTTTGATATTGACGCAACTGACCCCCGCCGGGGTGCGCGCCCAATTGTGTTTGCCATGGAGCGAGCATGCAGATTCTGATCGTTGATGACGAGCGCCCGGCGCGCGACAAATTGCGCCGCCTGTTGGAGCGCGAAGCCGATGTCAGCGCCATCGCCGAAGCTTGTGATGGCGTCGCCGCGCTGGAATCCATTGCCAGGGCGGTGCCGGACGTGGTGTTTTTGGATATTCAAATGCCGGAAATTACCGGGCTGGAAGTGGCGGCTTCGTTGCCGGGCATGGCAGCGACAGGTCAACTGCCACCGCTGATTGTGTTTGTAACCGCATACGACCATTACGCGATTGCCGCCTTCGATGCCAACGCCATCGATTATTTGTTGAAACCGTTTGATCAGGCACGTCTGCAACGCGCCTTGCAACGGGTGCGCGAGCGCCTGTCCGCGCGCAAAGCCAGCGCACCCGCACCCGTGCTTGTGTCCGAATCTGCACCCGCACCTGCACCCACGATGCCGTACTGCGCCGCCGGGCCAATCCAAAACATACTGGTTAGCGAGCGCGGCGTGACAAGGGTGCTGAAAGTTGACGACATCCAGTGGCTGGAAACGGCGGATAATTATGTGGTCTTGCATACCAGCCAAGCCCGGCCACTGCTGCGCCAAACGCTTACCGCATTGCTGGAAAATATAGGGCCACGCTTTGTGCGCTGCCATCGGCGGGCGGCGGTGCAAACCGCCTCTATCGACACCATCGTCGCGCAAGGCAAGGGCGATTATGAACTCGTGCTCAAGGGCGGTGCGCGCGTGCCTTGCAGCCGCCAGTATTCTGCGCTGGTGCTGGAACAACTGGCTGCGCTGGGCCAGTATTGAATGGTGGGGGGCGGTGCGTCCGGTGCGTCCGGTGTGGCTGGCTTGTCCGGCTGGCCCCATGGTCGGCCCATTTCGCCCCATTTTGCTGGCGACGATGCGCCAGGTTCGGTAAAGTTGGCGCATTGTGTTATTTTACTGAGGCCCCTCATGCAAGCTGAACCGCTCACCGTTTCACCCCAGGCTGCCGATGCGTCAAACCGCCGGTTTTTTCTCGACTGGCTGCGCATCATCGCTTTCTTTGTGCTGATTGTGTACCACACTGGCATGTATTACGTCACCTGGGATTATCACATCAAAAGCCCGTTTGCCAGCGACACCGTCGAACCGCTGATGCTGTTATCTTCACCTTGGCGCTTGGCGCTGTTGTTCATGATTTCCGGCGTGGCCTCGCGCTTCATGTTGCAAAAGCTGACAGCGGGCAAATTTATGCGCCAGCGCAGTTTTCGCCTGTTGTTGCCACTGGTATTTGGCATGCTGGTAATTGTGCCGCCGCAAGCCTATTTGGAAGGGGTGCATAAATTTGGCTATTCAGGCAGTTATGTTGATTTTATGGCGCTGTATCTGAAAGCCTTCCGTGGTTTTTGCAAAGCCGACGCATGTCTGACGTTGCCAACCTGGAATCATCTCTGGTTTGTCGCCTACCTGTGGGTGTACACCATGTTGCTGGGCTTGTTAATCTGGGCCATGGGGTCGCGCTTTGAGGCGTTTAGCCTGCGTTGTGGTCAGATTTTTGTAGGCTGGAAGATAATTGTGCTGCCGATTCTGGCATTGGTTACGGCGCGCCTTGGCTTGTTTGGGTCATTTCCTTCCACCCATAATTTAACCTGGGATTGGTATAACCACGCACATTATTTGCCGCTGTTTTTGTTGGGCGCACTGGTGGCCATGCAGCGCCCATTTTGGCAGCAACTGGATACCTGGCGCTGGCCTGTTTTGGGTGCGGCGCTCACGTGCTGGGCCGCACTGACGGTGTATTACCACTTGCCGGACAACTTTTTCGCACCCGTGCAAGTGAACTTGTGGCGTGATGTACAACGTGTGGTCTTTGCCGCCTGCCAGTGGCTGGCAATTTGCGCCGCATTTGGCTTTGCCCACCACCATCTGGAATTTGACAGTGCCAGACGGCGCTATCTGGCGCAGGCGGTGTTTCCGGTGTATATCTTCCATCAAACCATCCTGATTATTTTGGCGCACACGCTCCAGCCTGCGCGGATACCACCCTTGCAGGAAGGCATTGTGTTGATTGTGATGACCTTGACTTTGAGTCTGGCCGGGGCAGAGGCGGTGCGCAGAATGGCCTGGCTGCGCCCCTTGTTTGGCTTGGCGCGCTAACATTGTTTGTACGCTTGCCGGACTTGGATAGAAATTTCCTCTGGATAATAAGATAAAATGACCACTCAGATTAGCCGTGCTGGCTAATTGACACCCGCCAGCGTTGAAGATACCTGGCACAATCGAATAAGTGGCATTTCATGGGTAATATTGTTAACCTTGCTAACGGCTGGTTTAGCCACTGGCATCTGGGCCTGATTGCCGCCACGCTGGCGGCCAGCCTGATCCAACTGTGGCTCACGCGCCAGCGTCCTGATTCCGGGCGGGTGTTGCGCAATAACCTGATATTTGGCTCGGTGTGCCTGCTGTTCAGCCTGTTGGTGCATCCGTTGACCCTGATGGCGATGATGCAAACGTCGGCCTTGCTGGATGAATTATCGACGCTCGGCCTGGGTTTGTTGTTAATCCGCATTTCCGGTTTGACCGCATTTCGCGTCTTGCTGCCCGCTTTACGCTTTAATCCGCCCGCCATTTTGGAAGATATCTTACTGGTACTGACTTATTTTGCCTGGGGCCTGGTGCGTCTGCGTGCTGCGGGTTTGGACTTGACCGGTTTGGTCACCACCTCGGCCGTGGTAACGGGCGTGATTGCTTTTTCGATGCAAGAAACGCTGGGCAATATTTTGGGCGGCTTGGCCTTGCAGTTGGACAATTCTGTGCGCATTGGTGACTGGATCAATATTGACGGCGTGCGCGGCCAAGTGGTGGAAGTGCATTGGCGGCATACCGATGTGCGCACCACCAATGGCCATTTGATTGTGGTGCCCAATGGCGTGTTGATGAAATCGCGGGTGGATGTGTTTAGCCGGGTAGGGCGTGAGCAATTTCGCCGTTGGCTGAAATTTTGGGTGAGCGACACGGTGCCGCCGCAAGATGTGATTAAAACCGTGCTCAAAGCACTGCGCGAGGCGCAAATTGAGCATGTATCGAGCCAGCCAGCGGTGGATTGCATCGTGACTGATTACAAGGAAGGCATGGTTGAATATGCGGTGCGTTACTGGCTAACCGATCCGCGCCATGATGATGGCACCGATTCGGTAGTGCGGGTACACTTTTACAGCGCCTTGAAACGGCAAAATTATGGCCTGGCGCGGCCCGGCCTGAATGTGAGTTTGGTGAAAGCACCGGGGCAGGTCAGCGCGCAGATGCAGGAGCATGAACTGGCGCGGCGCAGGCATGCGCTCGGCCGTGCCCCCCTGTTTGCCATGCTCAGCGCGGAAGAAATCGCGCATATTGCGGTGGTGTTGCGCAATACCCCTTTTGTTAAAGATGATGTGATGACCAAGCAGGGCGCGGTGGCGCATTGGCTCTATTTGCTGGTGGAGGGCGAAGCCGATGTCTGGTATGAGTCAAATGAAAAAGCGAGTGAAAAAGCGGGTGAAAAAGGGCGCACCCACTTGGCAGTATTAAAAGAGGGCGATGTCTTTGGTGAAATGGGTTTGCTCACGGGCGAACCGCGCAGGGCCACCGTAACGGCGCGTACCGATGTGGTGTGTTATCGGCTGGACAAAGAATTATTTGCTCAAATTTTGCAACAGCGCCCGGCCTTGGCGAATGAGTTTGCCCATATTTTAACCCAGCGCAGCAAAGAACTGGCTGCGCTGAAATCCACGGTCAGCAAACCCATCCCGCATGTTGAGCATGCAACCTATCTCGACAGAATCCGGCACTTTTTCACGCTTGAGGGGTTTTAGGCTGGCCAAACACAGCGCCACCCAATTGATGCATAATGCTGGCTGGAACGTGTCAATCAAATCATCATTCTATTGGAAAGCCATTATGTCTGAAATGTCTGAAATGTCTGAAATGTCTGAAA
>JBKJLF010000519.1:0-12181 GCA_046597185.1 Burkholderiaceae bacterium
AAGGATTTTCAGTTGTGTAGAAGGACATGGCTTTAGGCAGGCAGCGTTTGGCTTGCCACGGGGCCCGCTAATCGGTCTGCGGTTTCGGCCAGTGTTAGCGTGAAATAACCCGATGTCGAAATGAACAGAACTCTCGCAGCCAAAACGGCACGATTCCGGAATTATTTTAATTCGGGGTGCGCCGCCAGATTCATGAAAGCTAGTTGGCCTCCTCCGGTATCAAAATAACAATCTCATGCGCCACATGCACACGCACGCGGGTGTCTACGCCAAACCCGGCCACCTCCAGCCAGCGCCCGCACAGGCGTATCTGCGGGACGGCGGGCACGCTCGCGTGCGCCGGGCTGGCGCGCACCGTCAACCGCCGCCGGGGCTTGATGCGCGCGGGGCGGCGTGACTTGGGCGGCACCGGCACAGGCGCAGCGCTGGCGTGGTTGGCCAACAAGGTTTGAAGCAGGGTAATTAATTCAGGAGGAAGCTGGGTGGTGCTGTGGGTGCGGTGGGTCGTGCTGTCGGTCGTGCTGTCGGTCGTGCTGTCGGTACTGTGGTTTGAATTGGTGGATGCGTGCGCAATCGGTGTATCATTCGGCTTAGCCATGGTCAACTCCATTAAGTTTACTTGATTGTGGTTAGCGGGTTACTGGTGTTGGTTCACCAGTAACCCGCGCTGTTTAATGTCTCGAGACTGGGTTATTATACAGGGTAATGGCGTGGATTGTGAAGAAAATTTTACAGAACTTGATAGAAATTTACAGCGCTTTTCAAGAGCACGATAGTGATGAGACAAAAGCCGACGATTTTCAAATCCTGCGAAAAAAGCGGGCTATTATTATCTGTCCCGGCCACGCCGCTTTGGCAAAAGCTTGTTTATTGACACCCTGAAAGAATTATTTGAAGGCAACGAAGCGCTGTTCCAAGGTTTGTTCCTCCACGATAAATGGGATTGGACGGTGCGCCACCCGGTGATACAAATCAGTTTTGGCGGTGGCAATGTGCGCAATGCGCAAGGCCTGGCGCAGATGATACACAAACAACTGGAACGTCACGAACAGCGCTTCAACCTGCCCGCGCGCTACCCGGACGCGCGCAGCCGCCTGAGTGATTTGATCGAACGGGTACACGAGGCCAGCGGCCAAGCGGTGGCGATACTGGTGGATGAGTACGACAAGCCGATTCTGGATAATCTGGATAACGCCAGCGTGGCGCAAACCATGCGTGAAGACTTGAAGGATTTATACAGCGTGATTAAAGACGCCGACGCGCACTTGCGCGGCGCTGCAGCAGATTAAGGATAAGCGCTATGCCGATAAGTACCGTGGGCAGGGCTTGCCGATTTATCTGGTTGGCGTTGAGTTCTCGCGTAATACGCGTAATGTGGCGAGTGTGGAGGTGGAATGCGTGCAGACGGCAGCCCCCTGAAGCCGCAATTTGCACGCCTGCACAACTACGGCGTATAGCTAAACTGCAAACGCGCAAAATTCTGCGCGCCTTCGCTGTTGGACAATCTCTTGATTTCATTACTGCGCCGCACAACCCCCACCTGCGTGGCCCAGGCGCTGCCGTGCCAGACCCAGCCCAGTTCCACCTCACCCACCCACGGCTTGGGGCTCACGGTATGCACATTGCCCTTGGAGAAATACCCGCCCTGCAAACTGGCGTTATACCCTACCCCGCGCGCATCAGCACGCAAAAACAGGTGGTTGGTGGCTTGCTGCGGCAAGTTGTTCAAACTACCCAAACGCAGCACCCCGCTGACGCTGGCATCGGCATAAATATTGCCAAAACGCGCCTGCACACTTGGCGTAAAGTCGGCACTACGGCCCAATGCATAACGCCTCGGTGCCCAGGCCATGCCAAGCTGCACGCCAAACTCATTTTTTACCTGGCGCGACCAGCCTTGCGGCTCCGGTTGATTGATTAAGCGATGCAAACCCTTTTGCACTTGCTCGCCGCGCGCGCAGGGGCCGATGCAGCCGAAATCAATACTGCTCTTCCAATACCCGCCGTCAAGCTGATGCGCTTCAGAAAACCAACCGGTGTACAACCACGCCGCATACGGGTGGTCTTTGGGCGAAATTTGCTGTGGTAGCAACTTCACGTCTTGCGGCGTGTATTGATCTTGCCCCAAATGCCAACCCGCTATCCGCGTCTGGCTGGCATCGGCCAGATGGGTGCTCACCCGGATCACACCACCGCTGGAATATAAGCCATCCCGGTCTTGCAACAGCAAGCTGTCGTTATCGATATCGAGCCCATACGTGGTTTTGCCAGTATGCCAGACCTGGCCATATTCGCGCCACGATTCCAGCAGACCATTTGCAGCAACTGGCGCGCTGATGACACTAATCAGGCCAGCCAAACTGGCCAAACTGGTCAAACTGGCCAAACCCAGCACGCCACGCTTGCCACGCTGAATTTGCTGCATTGGCGTCATATCCTTCATATCACGTCTTTCGCAAAGGTTTGCCAACGCCAGGTATCGACACACATTTGGTCAACACCACGTTCGGCGCGCCAGCCCAGTTCGCGCGCGGCCAAACCAGCATCGGCGTAGTAGTTGGCGATGTCGCCAGGGCGACGATCCACAATTTTGTAAGCAATTTTATGGCCGCACGCGCGTTCAAACGCATGCAGCATTTCCAACACGCTGTTGGGATTCCCGGTGCCCAGGTTATAGGTTTTCACGCCCGTGGCATACATCAATTTTTCCAGCATTTTGACGTGGCCCAGGGCCAAATCGACCACGTGGATGTAGTCGCGCATGCCGGTGCCGTCCGGGGTCGGGTAGTCGCCACCAAACACCGATACGCATTCACGCTTGCCCGCCGCCACTTGCGCAATGAAGGGCATTAAATTATTCGGGATGCCGTTCGGGTCTTCACCGATCATGCCACTCTCATGCGCACCAACCGGGTTGAAATAGCGCAGCAAGGCAATGCGCCAGGTGGGGTCGGAGCGGCTTAGATCACGCAACATCGCTTCGGTCATGCGTTTGCTTTGGCCATACGGGCTTTCCGGGTTGAGCGGAAAGTCTTCAAACATCGGCACCGAGGCCGGCTCGCCATACACGGTGGCAGACGAACTGAAGACCACGGTTTTGACATTGAATTTTTGCATGGTCTCAAACAACACCAGGCTACCCGCCACATTGGTATCGTAATAGCGCAAGGGAAATTGTACCGACTCCCCCACCGCCTTTAAACCGGCAAAATGGATCACCGCATCAAACTGATGGGCATCAAACAGCGCATCCAACCGCACCCGATCCCGCACATCAACCTGTTCAAATAAAATCGGCTGCTGCACAATGGTTTGCAAACGATCCAGCACACTCTTCTTGCTATTGCACAAATTATCGCCAATCACCACGTTGTGCCCGGCTTGAATCAGTTCTACCACCGTATGGGAACCAATATAGCCCATGCCACCCGTTACAAAAATTTTCATAATCACACCACCTTAACTTCGCACTCATTAATTTACAATTTATTTGACTTTACTGAAGATCATGTCATACGCGGCCAATAATTTGGGCACTTCGTATTTCCATTCAAGTTCATTCATCACGCGGTGGTGCCCATATTCGCCCATGCGTTGGCGCGCTGCAGGGTCATCCAGCAGTTGCACAATTTTCAGCGCCATATCGACCGGATCATTACGCTTGGCATACAGCGAGGCTTCTTGTGCAGAAACCTTACCTTCGGTCAGGTCAAATTGCACAATCGGCTTCGCTAGCGCCATGTATTCCATGATTTTATTCATGGTCGATTTGTCGTTCATGTCGTTGGCCACATCCGGGTTGACGCACACGTCGGAGGTGTTCAACATATCGAGCAAGGCTTGATCCGGCACGCGCCCGGTAAAGGTCACGTAATCGGCAATGCCCATCTCGCGCGCCATGGTTTGCATTTGTTCCAGCGAGGTGCCACCGCCGACAATACCAAAATGCACATCACTGCGCTTCATGTCTTTGATGATGTACTTGGCCGCTTGCAGTAATAAATCAATCCCTTCTTGCGCACCCATCACGCCCACATACCCGACCAACCAGGTTTTACCGCACTTCAATTCGGGCTTGGCGGGTTCAATCCGCAAACGGTCCAGCTTGGGGCCGCTGCGCACCACAAAGATGCGGTTTTCTGGCATGCCGCCACGCTCGATGGCGATGCGTTTATAGGATTCATTGGTGGCAATCGATACGTCTGCCGTACGGAAGGTCCAACGCTCCAGCCGCACCATTAAGCGGTAAAAAAAGTCACGCCGCCCGAATTTGGCTTCGTATAATTCCGGATTAATATCGTGATGATCAAACAGGAATTGCTTACCCATCAGCAGCTTAAAAAAGCCGCCAATCAAAAATAATAAATCGGGCGGATTGCAGGCGTGGATCACGTCAAAGCCATGTTTGAAATGCACCTTCCAGGCCAGCCGAAAGGTGTGGAACAAGGCCAGCGAATATTCGATTAAATAACCCTTGGCTCCCTCGGCTTCGAGCGGCAAATGATAGCGGTAGATGTGGATGCCATCAATGGCTTCGTAGCGCGCCTCATAGCCCTTGCCAGTGGGGCATATAATTGCCACCTGGTAGCCATTGGCCAACAAGGTGGTGGCTTCCTGCCAAACCCGCCGATCAAACGGGGACGGCAGGTTTTCCACCAAAATAAGAACCCGGCGCGGCTTACCAGCAGATGCCATCGTACTGTCCTCCGCTTGCTTCCTGACGAATACGCACCAAATCCACCACGTGTTGCCCCACTTTGAGCTTGCCCGGCACTTCTTTAAATTCGGACGCGCCATTACCAATGACAATGGTTTCGGCAAAATCCAGCACTTCATCCATCGAACCCACCATCAGTTTGGAAATATGCGGGATGTGGTTGAGAATATAGTCTTGATTGGCCCCGGTGAGTGCCGCCAAATTGACGTTTTTATCGAATAATTTGAGCTCATAGCCCTTGCCCAGCAAATATTCGATGACTTCCACCAAGGGTGATTCACGCAAATCGTCAGTGCCGGCTTTAAACGAAAAGCCGAGAATGCCCACCTTGCGATGGCCTTTGTCGGTAATCATTTTGATGCCTTTTTCGATCTGGCGCTGGTTGGAGGGCAAAATCGAATTCAACAACGGTAAATCCAAATCCAGGCTGCGCGCTTTATAGGTCAGGGCGCGCACGTCTTTGGGCAGGCAGGAGCCGCCAAAGGCAAAACCGGGCTTCATGTAGTAGCTGGAGAGATTGAGTTTTAAATCCTGGCAGAAAATTTCCATCACTTTATGGCCGTCAATACCCAGGGTTTTGCAGATATTGCCAATTTCGTTGGCAAACGCCACCTTGGTGGCGTGCCAGGTGTTGTCGGTGTATTTCACCATTTCGGCGGTCTCGACATTGGTGCGTATCATGGGCGCATCCATTTTGTCGTAGAGCTGCACCAACAGGCTACCAGCTTGGGTGTCGGTTTCGCCGATCACGGTTTTGGGCGGGTTGTAATAGTCGTACACCGCCGTGCCTTCGCGCAAAAATTCCGGGTTGTTGCACACACCAAAATCAATCCCGGCTTGTTTGCCGGAGGCCGCTTCCAACGTGGGAATGACCAGATTGCGCATCGAACCGGGCAGCATGGTGGAACGTGCCACCACCACGTGAAAGCCGGCTTTTTGCTTGATGGCCGCGCCAATTTGCTCGCACACTTTGCGCACATGGCTTAAATCCAGGTTGCCATTCAATTGCGATGGGGTGCCCACGCAAATGAGGGAAATATCGCTTTGTACCACCGCTTCGCTGACATCTTGGGTGGCGCGCAGCAAGCCGTTTTTCACCGCCGTTGCAATCATTTCGCCGATGTCTTTTTCAATGATCGGGCTCAAGCCTTGATTGATCAACGCCACCTTGGTCGCATTCGGATCAACCCCAATCACGCTATGCCCATCTTGCGCCAAACACCCGGCGGACACTGCGCCCACATAGCCCATGCCAAAAATACTGATTTTCATTGTAACCTCTTCATTTGATTATTCATAATTGCTACATCAATGGTTTTTATAAAATGGTTTTTTATAAGATGGTGAAACGAATTTGCCGCGTGACGCTGGCACTGACGTTTTCCCGCCAAACCAGGGTGGTGGTGGGGAGTTTCATATCAAAACAGGGTGAATCCCAACCCAAAGGGGGTGCTTCCTGGCCCCGGATAAACTGCGCCTGCCCATCAAACGCTGGCAAGGCAATTTCGATGCGCAACGCACCGCAGCGCACCAGAACGGTTTGCCGCGAGATCATCTCCAGGCTGCATTGTGGTGCAAAATGCCAATGCCATTCAAACAGATGCGGCGCATGACATTGTAAGCTGTCTTCCACCAAAATCTCACGCAGTTTTTTGTGGTATTCAATTTTACGCCGGTGCAAGACCGGATCAGCCAAATGCATATAGCCGTCGTGGCTGGCAATCCAGGTATCGAGCTCGGGAGCAGTGCGCCAAAATTCGCAATGGGCACGGGCTTTGCGCAACCATAAGAAGTTGCCCCCCGGTTCGGATTGATCCAAACCGTCCACCCGCACCGTATTGTGGGCGCTGGTGCCGCGAAAATAATCGCGCCAAGTCTTTTGGGTATGGTAGGAATAGGTGCCCGGATCGATCAGAATCGGGTTGCCCGCCACCGATAAGGTCATGGCGAGGGCATCGGCGTGGCCGTGCGCAGCAATCGATAAAAAACCCAGCGGGCCGCAATCGGCCACGATATGCACTTCTCGGGCAGAGTTAAAGCCATCGCCCAAAATATAATAGCCGCCGTCAGGGAAGGCTTGCGGCAAGTTGAGCACGGTGCCTGCGGTGCCTGCGCTGCCCGCACCACTGACCTCAGATAAATGGGCAAACACATCGCGCGAGGCATCGCCCAGCAGCCAACAACTTTTATCGTCATAATTGCCGGCTTTGGCTTTAAAGTCGGGGCGCTTAAAGATGACGGCCCCGGTCGAGAGGAGCGAGCGGTAGAGATTCCAGTCGGGAAACTGGCTCCAGTTGACCAGCAAGGCATCGTCGGAATCGCCAATGGCCGGCATATTGCCGTTTTTGTCGATCATGGCGGCGATAAATTCCAGCATTTTTTCCAGCCGGTCAGAAAATTTGGCAGAAAATGGGCAACCATTGGCGCGCCCCACCAAGAGGCATATGAGCATCATGTCGCACACTTCATGCTGGTAGTAAATGGCTTGCTCCAGGTTGACGCCATCCGGGCCGTTTTGAATCAGGGCTTGTTGCTCCAATTCAAAGGCGGCCAGATGCTGCCATTGCGCACTTTCTCGCCAGCAAGGCCAAGTGACGGCCGCCACATACAAACCCAGTAATTCGCCAAACAAATGATTATTGGCCGAAGAATGGCGCGACCAATAGCCTGAGATGAAATGGCAATGTTGATAAATATTATCGAGCCAACGCAACATAAACTGTTTGCCTTCGGTGTCGGCAAACAAGCGACTATGCTTGCCGCCCAGCAAATGCCAGGCAAAAGACCAATTCACGAGCCGAATCGCCAATTCCAAAGAGCTGACCCAATTTGCGCCCAGCGGATAAGGGCATTGGTCAAACCACGAGCTGAGCATGCGCTGCACCGCTTTGGCATAACGGATTTCACCGGTTAAATGGTAGGCTTGCGCCAGGGTGGTGACGGCCAAATGGCGATTCGGTTCCCACAGATATTTGATATCGCCAACCATGGCTTCATCGCGATAATTGAGTTGCCGCCCAAATTCGAGCGGGGCTTGCACGCCGTTTTTAGGGTCACGATTGAAATTGGGCGGAAAGCCCAATTGGGTATGTTCGAGCGCAAACACATCAAAGTCACCCGCCAAGATGCGCTCGGCCGAGGTGCGGTGACGCACCACGTCCACGGTGCGCGGTAAAGGATCGAGCCAAGGCTGGCCAAATTGGCTCAAATCCGGCGGGCTTAACCGGGCCAAACCAAAACCCCAAACTTGCAGGCGCGTCTGTACGGCATCACGCACCCGATGCAAGACCTCGGCCACATCCATGGCGCGCAAACGATTCCACTTCCAAACAAGCTGCTTCATGAATTAAGTGTCAATGATTGATTAAAAATAATAAAAATATCCCAGATACTTAACTATTCAGGATATCCGGCTTCAACTCAAATGGTTCTCACTTCGAGGTGCAGTCAAGGGTAGTAATACGGTAAAACAAGTGCCTTGTCCCAACTGGCTTTGAACTTCAATTTGGCCATTCAGCAGGGACGTGACAATATTATAACTGGTATACAAGCCTAATCCATTGCCCCCGCGCCCCATTTTGGTGGTAAAAAAGGGATCAAAGATACGACCCAGGTGCTGTGCATTAATGCCGACACCATTATCTTCAAAGCGAATTTCCACAAAAGGCTCGCCTGGTGCATTGGACAAACAGGCTGACGAACTTGCCGACGAACTTGCCGACAAACTTGCCGACAAGCGCATCACCCCCGCGATTTTTTCATCAAAGGCATGAAGTAAGGCATTATTGATAAAGTTACTCAAGACTTGACCATAAGGCCCAGGATAACTATCGAGTAAAATATTCGGTTCAATCTCACATTCGATGCAATGCCCGGCCAGCCGGATTTGATTCATTAAGGTGGCGATGACTTCCTGGCTGGTTTGTTGCAAATCGAAAATACGCCGTTGCGCGCTGGCACGATCCAGCGCCACTTGTTTAAAACTGTTGACCAATTGGGAAGCATTGGTCAAACCACGCAAGATGACGGCCGAAGCTTCCTTTGCGTCGAGAATAAAATCACGCAATTGGTGAAATTGTAGCGCCTGACCATCCAATGCTCGCTCGATGACATCGGTTTTTTCTTGCAAGGCACTGGCCATCATCAAACTATTGCCGATGGGCGTGTTGATTTCATGGGCCACACCGGCCACCAGGGAACCCAGGGCCACCAATTTTTCTTGTTCAACCAATTGAATTTGGGTTTGCTGCAATTGCTGGTAGGCACAGGCATTGCCCAGGGCAATCGCGCCATAGGCACACAGGGTGCGAAAGATCAGGCATTCGCGTTCGCCATAGGCTTGTCTTTGTAATGACTGGATGGTCATCGCACCCAGAACCCGTTCACCGATCATCAAGGGGGCATACAGGCCGCTGGCACTGGCCACCGTGCCGGGTGCCAAATCGAGCTGGGTGTCGGCGCTGAGCGCAGGAAAATCACATAAAATTTCACAGCGCTCGCGCACACAACGCGCGACCGATGCATGCTTTGATGACAGGGGGAAAGGGGCAATTTCAAGCAGGCGCTCATTTTCCACGCCAAACGCGAGCGACAAAGTCTGCCCACTGGCATCGAGTAAAAAGATGGCAAAACCGGATACGTCGAGCAAGCCTTGTACGTGTCGATTGAGCGATTGCAACACCGCATCGGTATGTAATTGGGCCGTAATTTCTTGCCCGATCGCGCCCAAATGTTCCAGCGTGACGCTGTTTTGATGCAAAACCTGCACCCGCTGCGCTTCCGATAGCGCCAGTTGGCGATGATGTTCGCGCTCGCTTTGCGCACGCTCGGTGCGATGCCGCACTTGCATGGCCACCGCACGATTGGTGGCTTGCTGGCTGTGAATTTTTTCGCGCGAGGCAATCGCCTGCAAAGAAATGGCGTAAGCCTGGGTAAAATCACGCTGGGCGGCGTACTGGCGCGCAATCGCGTCCAGTAATTCAACCGGCACGGTGTAGCCCTCTATCGAATGCGACACCGCCAACGCTTGTTTTAAATAATACAACACGGGATTGGTGCCGGCTTTGGCATCCATGCGGGTATCGAGCCGGGACAAATCGGGGTCGCATTCATGAATAAAAGCAAACACGCGCCAGACCGAAATCTCTCGCGCCGCATCATGGTGTTGCTGTGCCATGGCGAGCGCGCCATAGGCCGCAGCTAAGGCTTGCTCGCATTTTCCCAGGCGCGCCAGCGCATGCGCACGCCCACGCTGTACATCAATTTGCAAATCCGGCTGGCGTAGCGCTTTGGCGCGCACATCGAGTTGCTCGAAATTTTGCAAGGCATAGTCGGGCTGCCCCAGGTCCAAAGCCAAATCGGCAACGTAAGAGAGTGCCACCGCATAGGCGCGGGATTCCGGTAAATGGGCCAAAATCTCCAGCGTTTCAAGCAATAGTTCTTGCGCCGCTTCAAAACGCCCCAAACGGCGCAAGGTTTCTGCGGTTTGCATCAGGCTCACGCCAATACTGCTTTGCCAGCCGCAATGGCGCGCCAAATCCAACGCGCGTTGCATCCATTCCATGGCGGTATGATGATCGTTTAACCCGGCAAAGGCATCACCTGCATTTAAGCTCGCCAAAATCGCACGCCGAATTTGGCCGGTTTTGATCGAGGCGTCAAAGGCGCGAATAAAATAACTGGCGGCCGCACCGAAATCGCTCGACAGCGTGGCATGCAAACCCAGATAGTCGCAAATCCGGGCATGCACGGCAAACTGCGCCTCATGCAAATCGGTATGAAAGCGTTGCCCCCAGCCTTGCTCGGCGCGCTCACTGTCGCGCAAACAAATGGCAAAGGCCAGCACGGCTTCAAGAATGCCAATGCGCAAACCATCACCAGCTTGGCGCGCCAGGGCCAGGGCGCGTTCAAATTCCTGTTCGGTCAAATCGATTTGGCCACGGTCATGCGCAATATTGCCCAGGCTCCAATGACAATCCGACCAACCTGTCGCATCCCCCAAACTGGCAAACTGCTGTTGCGCCATGTGTACCATGGCCACCGCTTCGTCAAGCTGGGCGGCCAGCCATTTGGCTTCGGCACAGACCAGCAATAAGCGCGCGACAAAAATTTGACGGGCGGGCTCCAGTGCTACGCTGTCTGACTGGGCGTCGCTGTGCGCCAGCCATTGCTGGGCTTGATCGGCTAAACCCAAGGCGCGCCGCGTATCACGCTGGCGCAAGTGCCAGGCCAACGCAACCAGCGTGGGCAAACGCGCCTGATCCGACTGCTGTACCAGCAAGCCTTCCAAACGCGTGACTTCTTCATCGCTAGCAAACAAATCCATTCTTGCCCTTTCTTACGATAATCAAGACTCCGCCAGCAATTGAGCCACCAGAGGTACATCCAGGGTAAACGTGGTGCCGCGCCCAAGCCGGCTTTCACAATAAACCTGCCCGTTTAACAGCGAACTGACAATGGTATAACTGATACTTAAACCCAAACCGGAGCCGCCCTGCCCCATTTTGGTGGTGAAAAACGGTTCGAAAATACGGCGCTGATTTTGTTCCGAAATGCCAATGCCGTCATCGCTGAATTGAATACTCACCCGCCCCGGCACAGTTTGCTGCGCCGACACCTGCATATGGCCGCCGCTGCGCCCATCAAATGCATGCAGCAAGGCGTTGTTGATGAAGTTGGTAATCACTTGCCCATAGGGGCCGGGAAAGCTGGTCAGGCTGATGCCGGGCGGAATATCCTGGCCAATCCGATGCCCGGCAATTTTAATTTGATTGGTCATGGTGGCGATAATTTCATGCGTGGTTTGCGCCAGGTCAAAGGTGCGACGCTGGGCCGTGGTGCGATCCACCGCCACTTGTTTGAAACTGCTCACCAAATCAGCGGCACTGGTCAAGCCGCGCATCATGACGGCGCTCGCTTCTTCAGCGTCGTCAATAAAGCCGATTAATTCGGAACGCTGCAAAACCGGGTTTTGCAAGCGCTGGCGCATAAAATGCATGCGCTCTTGCCAGGCGGTGGCAATCATCAGGCAATTGCCTATCGGGGTATTGAGCTCATGCGCCACGCCGGCCACCAAACCACCCAAAGCAGCCAGCTTTTCCTGCACCATCATGTGGTGTTGCGCCTGCTGCAATTGCTGGTAGGCGCTGGCATTATCCAGCGCAATGGCACCATAGGCACACAGGGTGCGAAACACCAAACGCTCGCGTTCGCCAAACGCATGCCGCCGCATCGATTGCACGCTCATCACCCCTAATACCCGATCCCCAACAATGAGCGGCGCGAACAAGGCGGAGAGGGTATTGAGGGTGCCGGGTATCAGGTTTTCCTGGTCATGATCCGGCGCAAAATCGCGCTCAATCTCGCGCCGCTCGCGCAGGCAGCGAATCGAATCGGCACTCATATTGGAAAAAGCAATTTTACTCGCAGGCAAGGGCCGCCCTTGTTCGCTACCGAAAGCCCGGT
>JBKJLF010000684.1:0-6361 GCA_046597185.1 Burkholderiaceae bacterium
CCTGCCCGGTAATCGGCGCTGATTGCCCCAGCACAATGGTTGTGTCGGTTATGCCGCTCTGTGCGTGCGTCATGCTCGCACAGAGCGCCAAGGACAATGAAAGCGAAGCTTTTAAAAGGAAAGTTGTATCCAGGAATGTGCTTCTGCACCGGGTGCGGAGGTTTGGAAATGGTTTCATGGTATGCAATCATCGTTATGAGGAAGACTGCAGTTTGCACTTCGCAGGTTTAGTGCGTCTGTGTGCTAACGAACGTAGCAACCTTAGCGGCAAGTCCATTGCGTGAGCGCCAAGTCACAGCCTCAGTGCTTAACCCTTTTTAGGAGAATTGAATTCAAACCGACGCAAAAAGCATGAATCGACGCAAAAAGCATGAATCGACGCAAAAAGTATGAATCGACGCAAAAAAAGTGAATCGACGCAAAAAAAGTGAATCGACTCAAAAAAATGATTCGATTCAACGTAAAATAGCCATGATTCACCTTAATCAACTCATTTTTTGCGCCAACCGCAATCGTTAGCCATGCCCAAACCTAAAATCGACACAGCAATCTTGTCGCTATTGCAAAATATTGCCGCATCCGGCTTACATCAAGTGGCAAGCCAGCAAATCGCCGCCCAGCTTGGCTTGTCCGGCGCGACGGTGAATCGCCATCTCGCCAAATTGCTGGCAAATAAGCAAGTGCAGCGCAGCGGCAAGGGGCCAAGCACCCGTTATTGCTTGCCAGACCCGGCACAGGCCAAGCTTGACGAAAACCTCACAGGGAGCGCGCCCAATTGGAGTGAGCAAGCGTTGATACTCAAAAACCATCTCAGCACGCCATTGGGCATGCGTAACCCGGTCACTTACCAACGCCACTGGGTGGACGACTACACCCCCAACGCCAGCCACCTGCTGCCCATTGCCCTGGCCGACGCGCTCTATAAAGAAGGGCGCATGCAGGGCAATTTGCCCGCTTCCACCTATGCGCGCAAAGTGCTGGAACAATTGTTGATCGATTTGTCCTGGACATCTTCACGTCTGGAAGGCAACCGCTATACCTTGTTGGGCACCCAGGAATTGTTTGAGCGTGGCAGAAAGGTCGATCCGGCAGATCTGGACGCCATCATGCTGCTCAATCATAAAGATGCCATTGAATTTTTGGTCGATGCCCTGCCAGCCTATGGCTTAAACAGCATGGTGGTGCGCAATGTACATGCTTTGTTGATGAATGATTTGCTGGTCAACAGCCAAGGCTTGGGCACAATCCGGCAAAAGGTGGTGAATATTTCGGATACCGTGTACCTGCCCGCGCAAAATCCGCATCTATTGAGTGAAATGCTGGAACAAATGATTGCCAAAGCCTGCATGGTTAAAAATCCGATTGAAGCAGCGTTCTTTTTGTGGGTCAATTTGGCTTATTTGCAACCGTTTGAAGATGGCAACAAGCGCGTGAGCCGGGTGTGCGCCAATATTCCGCTCATGCTTTACAATTGCGCGCCCTTGTCGTTTTTGGATGTGGATGTTGAAATTTATGCCCAAGCCATGATGGGCGTGTATGAATTGCAAAATATTGCGATGGCGGCAGACCTGTTCGTTTGGACTTATCGCCGTTCGATCAGGAAATACAGCGTGGTGCTGGAATCAATGGCCGCCCCCGACCCTTTCCGCGCGCGTTATCGCCTGCAAATTGGCGATGCAGTACGACAGGTGGTGGAGGGCGGCCAAACGGTCGATGCCGCCGTTGCCGCGCTGGCGATTGACGACGCCGACCGCCGCGATTTTGCCGCCGTGCTGCGCGATGATTTGGCGCATCTGGAACCATTTAACTGTGCACGTTTTCGTTTGTCGATGGAAAAAACTGAGCGCTGGATTTTGGCTGGGCGGCTTGTTTAAGTGTCACGCTACTCTTTGGACGGGGCAAAGGCATACTTTTTGGTGGGAATATATTGCAGTAGCCAACGATTGAGTAAAGCGAGTCGGCTTGCCGACAAATCCCGTGTCACGGGCATGAGTGCGGGTTGCTCAAATCCCAGGTTGAGGTAGTTGTAAATGTTTTGGGCGCTATTGATCACAGCCTGTTCGCTTTGCAAATCCAGAAAGCCCATGACCGGGAATAGTTTGCCATACAGGCCCAGGGTGGGCTGGACAAAGTTTTCCCAGGTGATGGTATTGAAGTCCGGCTGCTGGCTATATACCTGGATACTGATGATGTCGTCCGGGTTTTGTACATAGCCGTTGGCCAGGGTGCTGTCACTGAAGCCGTATCGCAAGAAATAGATTTGGCCATCAATGTAACCGCGCGGATTGCCGGGATCGGTGGCGGTGAGGGTAAAGCGTGCGATGCCTTGCTCGTCGGTGGTCACTGTGGCCGGAAAAGTCAGGGCGCTGGCAGGCAAGCTCATGTTGACAAGGCCAGACGAACCGCCCGTACCCAGGGTGTTATTGGTATAAGTACCTGCCTCCAGTGACGACATCATGCTGATGTTAATCGCCGTGTTGGGCAGAGCCTGGCCAAAGCGGCGCACATATATTTCCACTATTTGGGTGTTGCCGCGCGGTTCATCGGACGTGGTTTCCAGGCCCGGATTCATGCGGAACACAAATTGATTGGCGCGCAGGAAGGTGCCATTGCTGTTTTCTTGCAGTAAAATCACTTGGCCATTGGTGGCGGTGGTACTGATGATACCCAGCGGTGCTGATTTTATCGCCGCTTGATATTGTGCTGCAATCGGTATGTGCGCCAGAGCCGCATCGGTGACATAAAACGAATTGGGTTGGTAGGCAATTTCGCCCAGGATCACGGCATTGGCCACGTTGATCGCACCATTGAAATAGCACAGTTGCAGTTTCCCCAGTTGATTGATTGCCACATTCGAGCTTTGCATTGATGCGGGTACGTTGGATGGCAGGGCATTACCCAGATTAACACTCACCTGGTCGCCTGCGGGGCTGACCGAAAATGGCGCAAACCAGGCCGCATAACTGGCCGTGTCGGTGCTGACAGCGGCGGGTGTCAGCATTCTGTCGGCGTTGAAAAACGCCGGCTCGCCCGGCTCGTATTTGCCGATCACACCAAACACCTGGCCCCAGGTGAACGGGAAATCGGTATTGGGTTTGTAGGGTAGCAAGGTCATTTGCTTGATTTTATCCAGATATTGCGTCGATTCGTCTGCCGTGAGGTAGCTTTGTACCAGCGTCTCAAAATAGTTGGTAGTGGGAATCTGGCCTGGTGTTGCGCCTAAAAGCTGGACATACCCTTCAATTGGCCTTAATTTATCGGTGACCGAGGTGGGTACGCCGGCCCCATTCAATGCTGTCAGCTTGGCCTCATTGACCAGGTAGTTGAGCGAGCTGGCATTGTAGGCGCGCAAGACAAAGGCAATCGACAGGCGATTGCTGTTGCCCGCCCATTGCTGCAACTGCGGCGACGCGTTGACCGTATCGAGTTCGAGT
The DNA here is from genome assembly GCA_046597185.1 of Burkholderiaceae bacterium. Lineage (GTDB taxonomy): Bacteria > Pseudomonadota > Gammaproteobacteria > Burkholderiales > Burkholderiaceae_D > CAMBDR01. The sequence goes on from JBKJLF010000684.1 coordinate 3,435, forward strand.
ACAGACTGAAATTGGGCACTACCGGCATAATCGCCCTGGCCATTGACCACTTGCACCCACGCATTGGAATAGGCCGATGGTACAAAATTGCCCAACTTGGCATTGTTGTCGGGCAGCCCCAGTTCCAGCGCCAGGCCCCATAACTCGGTGACGTTTTGTTGCATCGGATCCAGATCGACCAGCTTGGCCCCTTGCAGGCTCAGGAATCCACTTGAAACCAGGGGCAGCCCCAGCAGGGTACTGTCCGTGAGCGGCTCACCATCCTGGCCGCAGACCTTGGTGACGCGGCAGTCAAGCGCAAATTTGCCCGAGCCAGCCGGGTTCCAATATAACTGTAGATTCTTGGTCGGCTCAATAAGATCAGCAGGTGGAAAATTGGTATTGGGATTATAGTTGTCCGGGGTATTGTTCATGGTGGCAGGGTCGGCATGAAACCTGCCGGAAAAAAAACAAACGTGGGTGACTCAGATAGCTCATGAATACTCCTTGGAGGTAAGCGATTAATAATTAAATGGCTGGAGGGGTAGATTTCATACTACAGACAGAGTATTCCGCAATTAATTCATTGTTACAAGTGTTTAATCAGATTTATTTTTTTTCGACTATGCTTTCGGCATTGTTACCACAAAAAATAGCTATCAGGTAATTATTCCAATTTTTGGCAATGAGCGGGATCAGTTCCCGGATACGTTCGTGCGCTGCAATGGGAAAACAGTGGCAACACCAGATATTGCATGTCACGATCAACGCTTACCAGGGCAAAAAAAAACCGCCACTGGGGCGGTTTGAAATCTATTATCTTTAAGAGAGAATAGAGGAGACAGGCAGGATTATGGGGGTTGTCTAGACAAATGTCCAATTTATTAATCCAATAACAGATATTTCTGTTGTGAATAATTGTGTGCTCGATGGCAATTAACCGGCATGGGTGCAGGCACACGGTGTATAATTTGGCGCTGCGCTGTTCGCGGTATTATTCTTGGTGGGGAAAAATGAAGAATTTTTTGCATGGCATACTTTTCATCGCTGCGCTGCCTGTTCGATTCTTTTAATACCGACTCGCACCAGCAGGCGAGAACCGCGCACCCGTCAAGCTTGCTGCGGTGAAGATGTCCTCCAGCAGCGTTTTGGCTGCATCATTCACATAAATGTCGCTTCTGGCACGGCGCGGGTCTTTGAAAATTTGCGCTGACAGCGGCACACTTTCCGGTAAAAATGCTTCTTTGATGATGGCGCTGCCGCGTTTTTCTGATTTTTCCACGTCAATGCAGTCAATCAGATTGGTAACGTTGTAAAAATAGAAGTCCACACCCTTACCATCCAAGGCCAATAGCTCGCCAAATTGCTGCATCAATTCACTCAGGGCCGCATAGGCCTTGGCATTGAGCACAATTGAGCCAGGTGCCAAATGGCTGAGGTCGGCGACGGGTTTTTGCTTCTTCTTTTTTTTGTCGAAAAATGGTTCGACTTGCGGCGCAATGTCCCAGTGCTTGGGTTTGCCATTGGTAATTAACTGATCGCTATCAAGGTCATCCAGCGCTGGGCTGACCAACATTGCGAACTCGTTTGTGCCGCCACTCTCAAGCTTCCAAACTGTCATATGAGACTCTCAAAAAGGAAAGGTGCCCGCGATTAATTCGGCTTTGATTGCGCGCAAGGTAGCTCTAACTTCTGCGGTAGAACGGTGTTTGTCAAGCTACTTGTCGCTATTGCAAAGTCTCGCTGCATCCGGCTTGCATCAAGTGGCAAGTCAGCAAATCGCCGCCCAGCTATCGCCGTTCGATCAGGCAATACAGCGTGGTGCTTGAATCAATGGCCGCCCCCGACCCGTTCCGCGCGCGTTACCGCCTGCAAATTGGTGATGCAGTACGGCAGGTGGTGGCGGGCGGCCAAACAGTGGATGTCGCCGTTGCCGCGCTGGCGATTGACGATGCCGATCGACGCGATTTTGCCGCCGTGCTGCGTGATGATTTGGCCCATCAGGAACCATTTAACTGCGCACGTTTTCGTTTGTCGATGGAAAAAACTGAGCGCTGGATTTTGGATGGGCGGGCGGCTTAACTGGGTTACGCCCTGCACGTACAGGCTACAACCGGGTTGGATCAAGGTATGCAAATAAGTAAATAAATAAGCACCCATCAGGCAAAAAAAAACCGCCACTGGGGCGGTTTGAATTCTATTATCTGTCTGAGAGAATAGAGGAGACAGGCAGCATTATGGCGGTTGTCTAGACAAGCGTCCAATTTATTAATCCAATAACAGATATTTCTGTTGTGAATAATTGCGTGCTCGGGGTCAATTAACCGAACTGGAATAACTCAGGTGCTACGTTGCTGACACCTGCCAGGGCGGCAGAAAAATCGGCATGGAGCGCCAAATTACCCTCCGCTACCGGGCTGTACGCCTGCAAGGCTGCGTCGGTGCCAACTTCATTCGCAACGCTGGCTTTGAATGCAGTTTCGAGCGGATCAGGCCCACGCAGATCCGGCACATCTACCACCCCACTGCCGGAACCGAGATTGCCCGCCCTGTCATGTTGATACGCTGTCAGCGGGTAGCTGCCAATGCCAACGCGGGAGGTGACGGGTATGGCCCAGGTGCCGTTGCCGTTGACGATGGCGCTGCCAAAGATGGCACCATTGTAATAAACATCCACCTGGCTGCCACCAACTTCAGCAATGCCGGTGATGGTTCCAATGCCGCCATGGGCGATGAAACTGTTTAGCGTAACGATGGGGGCGGTGGTATCGATGGTGCCCGTTTGTTGGCTAGACGTACCATGGTTTCCGGCCTTGTCATCCTGGCTGGCATAGACGGTGTAAGTGCCATCCGGGGTGGCGGGCATGGTGTAGCTCCAGTGGCCGCTGCTGTCCACTGTGGCGTTGGCAAAAACGGTATTGTTTTGTACGTTCCAGATATTAATTACC
>JBKJLF010000845.1:0-2845 GCA_046597185.1 Burkholderiaceae bacterium
CGCAAGCCTTCCCCATTTACGCGGTGCTCGATGACACCCTCACCTGGTTGCAGCGCAAACCGGCCATTGTCAAAGCCAGTTGGCCCATTGGGCGGCGCAGTGCCGAAATGATTGAAATGGATACTGAACAGGGTTTTCCGAATGCGTTGCGCTTTGGCTCGATGATGCGCGCTTTAAATTATCGTGGCACCTTTTATGTACTCACCTCGGTGGGCAAGCAATACCCGGATGTCTTGCAAACCCTGGCCCGTGATTTTGAAATTGGCTACCATGGCGATGTGCATGATAATTTCAAAGGTCAGCCCGTCAGCGTGCAGCAACAGCGCATGAATACCATGCAAGCCGAAATCAAAGAGGTGCTGCACGATACCCAAACGGTGACCGGTTTTCGTGCGCCGTTTGAAAGTTATGACGCCAATACCGAAAAATTGCTGGTGAAACTGGGTGTGCGTCACCACGTGGTAGACCCAGGGCGCAGCGATGCGCGTTTGCCCGAATGGGTGAAAATTGACAATGTAAAAGACGCGCTGGTGATTTTGCCGCGCACCCAGCGTGATGATATCAACCTCGATAAAGAAGGCTTGGCAGCGGGCAAGTTGGGCCAGGCCTTGATTGATGATTTTGATTTGTCCTACGAAATGGGGGGCTTGGGTTTGCTGAGTATCCATAGTCAAAATTATGGTCCCGATGCACCACTCACCGCCGCCATGCCGGTGTTGCTGGAACATCTGAAAAAATATCGTGCGCAGGTCTGGTTGGCCTCCGGCACCGAAGTGGCCAATTGGTGGCGCGAGCGTGAGCGTTTGAAACTGTCGTCGCGTAATTTGGGGCGGCGGCTGGAATTTAACCTCTCCGTGACCGGTAAAACCCCCTTGCTGGGCGGGAGTTTGACGGTGATGCTGCCCAAAAAGGGTATCATGCCCAACGTCCAGGCCTTGAAGGTGGGCTTGCCCAAGCCGCAAGTGCTGAAAATTGATGAATTTCGCGCGGCCATTGTGTTTGATACACTAAGCCCGGGCGACTATGCCTATCAGGCGACGTTTGAATAATTGAATGGTGACTATGTTGATCAAGCCTTACGAGGCCTTGCTGGCCTTGCGTTTTTTGTTGGGAAAAAAGAGTACCAATTACATTTCTTTTACCTCGTGGGCGTCGATTATTGCGATGTTGTTGTCGGTGATGACGCTCATCATCGTGCTCTCGGTCATGAACGGGTTTCGGGAAATTATCGAAACCACCTATGTCAGCGTCGATGCCGAGGTGCAAGTGCTGGGCGATGAGCATCAAGCCACCGATTGGAAAAAAATCGAACAAAGCATTAGCCAAACCGCAGGCGTGCTGCGCCACGCGCCGTTTTTGGAAAAGCAGGGCTTGGTGTTGAATGGCAAGCGCGCCTTGCCGATGACGATACGCGGCATCGATCCTGTGCAAGAAAAAGTCATCGTCAAAATCCGCCAGTCGATACCCGAAGCTGTGTTTGCTACCCTGCAAGCCGATAGCCGCAATGTGGTGGTGGGCAGCGAGGTGGCGGCGGAATATGATTTGATGGTCGGTAAGAAACTCTCTTTGGTGATTCCCAAATCCGGTGCGGGCAATACCCTCAGCTCACCCGATGTGGCCAGTTTTACCGTGAGCGGCATATTCCAAACGCGTGACAATAAATCCAATGCCAGCCTGATCTATTTGCATTTGCAAGACTTGCAGCAGTTTGTCGGTGCGGCAGCGGGCGCGCAAAGCGGGTTTCAGGTGGCGGTGGCGGATATGGAAGGGGCTCCAGCCATTGCCAATCGTTTGCGCACAACCTTGCCCGCAAGTTTGCGCGTGGTGGATTGGCAGCAAAAAAACGCGGCGCAATACAAGGCGGTGAAGTTTGAAAAATTACTGATGACCTTGATGCTGTGCGTGATTATTCTCATTTCCGGCTTGAACATCATCATCACCACCATTATGACGGTCAACGCCAAGCGCGGTGAAATAGCGATTTTAATGACCATGGGTGCGCCAGAAAAGAGTATTGCGCGGGTGTTTATTTTCAACGGCTTTATTTTGGGCATGGGCGGGATTGTGTTTGGCGTGGGCGCGGGCGTGTGGATTGCGCCCAATATTGGCCGCATTATCGCCACGCTGGAAAAAGCCCTGGCGTTTCGGGTGTTTGACCCGACGGTGTTGGATATTGTGCATATTCCTTCGCGGCTGGAAGGGGGCGATGTGCTGTTGGTGTCGATGGTGGCGTTTTCCGTGGCCATGATTGCGACCTTGCTACCCGCTTTGCATGCGGCGCGCATCAATCCAGTGGAGGCGTTTCGCTATGAATAAGGAACAGGCGAAAACCGGGTCAAGCGATGTGATACCCGGTGCGAACGCGATTTTACAATGCCGCGATGTGGGTAAATCGTTTGAGATGGCGGCGACAAAGATTCATGTCTTAAACGGGGTGAATTTAAGCGTGACGGCGCATTCCAGCGTGGCGATTATGGGTGCTTCCGGCGGCGGCAAGAGTACCTTGCTGCATATTCTGGGTGGGCTGGATCAGGCCAGCCAGGGGGAGGTGTGGATTGCCGGGCAAAGTTTGCAAGCCATGAACCGTGCCGAAATTGCCGCCATGCGCAACCGGCATTTGGGCTTTGTCTACCAGTTTCACCATTTATTGGGGGATTTAAGCGCGTTGGAAAATGTCATCATGCCCTTATTAATTGGTGGCATGGACAAAAAGTCGGCCAGCAAACAGGGGCTGGCATGGTTGGGAAAAGTGGGTTTGGCGGCGCACGCCAAGAAAAAACCGGGTTATTTGTCCGGCGGTGAGCGCCAACGCGTGGCCATTGCACGCGCGCTGGTGGCCAGCCCG
>JBKJLF010000119.1:0-13183 GCA_046597185.1 Burkholderiaceae bacterium
GTGAATTTTTTGCCATTTATATCGGTGTCTGGACGGCCAACGCCGCCTTGGCACTGCTCGCCGCGCGCCGCATACGAGAGGCGTTGTTAGGTGATTTGAGTGCCCTGTTTTTGCTAGCGCAACCCGCCGCAAGACTGATCGCCGCACTCTTCATTGCTTGGCCCAAGGGCAATACCGCCTTGATCATGTTGGCCGAGATTATTGCTGGCCTGCTCCTGCTGTGGATTCGGCCTTCTTCCTGACCTGGCCTTCTTCCCGACCCGGCCTTCTTCCCGACTATTTTTTCCCTATTCTGTTTGGACTTCCGACTATGCTGCATTCTGTGATCGCGCAATCGAAACGCTTGATTGTTAAAGTAGGTTCTTCTCTGGTAACCAATGATGGGCGCGGCCTGGACCAGGTTGCCATCGCGCGCTGGGCCGAGCAAATTGCTGCCCTGCGCCAAATGGGCAAAGAAGTGGTACTGGTTAGCTCCGGTGCCATTGCCGAAGGCCGCTTGCGCCTGGGCTTTGAACAACGCCCCATGGATATCCATGAATTACAAGCCTGCGCCGCCGTGGGCCAAATGGGCTTGGCGCAAATTTACGAAACCAGTTTTCGGGTACACCAGTTAAGCACCGCCCAGGTTTTGCTCACCCATGCCGATTTGGCCGACCGCGAACGCTACCTCAACGCGCGCTCCACCCTCACCACCTTGCTACGCCTGGGGGTGGTGCCGGTGATTAATGAAAACGATACCGTGGTGACCGATGAAATTAAATTTGGCGACAACGACACCCTGGGGGCCCTGGTCGCGAATTTGATTGAAGCCGATGCGCTCATCATTCTAACCGACCAGCGCGGCCTGTATTGTGCCGACCCGCGCAAAAATCCGGATGCCGAATTTATCCATCAGGCAGCAGCGGGCGATGCCAAACTGGAAGCCATGGCCGGCGGGGCCGGTTCCAGCCTGGGCCGGGGCGGTATGTTGACCAAGATTTTGGCCGCCAAGCGCGCCGCCAGTTCGGGCGCGCATACCGTGATCGCATGGGGGCGCGAAGAGCAAGTGCTGGTGCGGCTGGCCAAGGGTGAAGCAATCGGCACCCAACTGAACGCACAAACCGGGCAACTGACGGCGCGCAAACAATGGATGGCCGATCACTTACATACCGCAGGCAAAGTGGTGTTGGATGCGGGCGCGGTGCAAAAGCTGACACAAGAAGGCAAATCGCTATTGCCGGTGGGCGTGATAGAAGTGGTGGGCGACTTTGGCCGGGGCGCCGTCATCAGTTGCGTCGATACCCAAGGGCGCGCGATTGCGCGTGGCTTATCCAATTACACCAGCGATGAAGCGCGCCGCATCATGCGCCGCCCTTCGAGTGAAATCGCCAGTATTTTGGGTTATGTTGACGGGCGGGAATTAATCCATCGTGATAATCTGGTTTTAAATTAAAGAAATCAATCGAGCACATTAATCGGGATCAAATTCCACCGTCATATGCGCCGGAAATGCCCCATCAACTTGCATTTGCCCTTCCGGCCCGGCCGCGCGGCGTAAATTCTTACGCTTGAGCACCACCTTGACAATGCGCGCAATTTGCACCGCATTAATGTATTGGCCAAAACAGGTATGCAGGCCATAGCCATAGTGCATATAACTCCAAGCCGGCCGATCGAGTCGAAATTCGTTCGGATCGGGCAATTTACGCCCATCCAACATGGCCGATTGCAACGTCACAAACACTTTGGTACCGGCTTTAATGGTGGTGGCACGCCAGGTGCCTGCTGCCACCGTATAGTCTTTGGCGCATAAACGCTGCAAACCCGGCCCAAAGCTATTAAAGCGCAAACTCTCCAACACATATTGATTGATTAAATCATCGTCATCCGCACGCGCCGCCTCTTGCGCCCCGGCCAACAAGGCAGGATGGGAGAGCAAATAATCCAGACACAATACCGCACATTTGGAGGTCGTGGGAATCAAACCAATCAACATGCCAATGAAGTTGTTGCGAATGGCCACATCATCACAGCCAGGCATGCCAGTTTGCTGCATTTTTAAGCAACGCCCCAAGGCATCGTCGATGTCGGCCCCACTTTCACGCCGCAGGGTAATGGCTTGATCGAGATACGCACGCGTGCGCGCGGCCCCGGCCAAGGCAATTTTTTCATTCAGCGGGTCATCCGGATAAAACAAATAGGCAAACATGGCCGCCGCCGCTTCAGTAAATTGCCCCCTGTTCCAACCGGGTGTACCGAAATACTCCCCCACCAAAAAGGTCGGCACGGGCTTGGTCAGGGCGGGCACAATATCCACCCGAATGGTGGCCGCCGCGCCTGCAGCCGCGCCTGCACCCGCGCCTCCAGCCGCGACCATACCCGCCAGCAAGCGCTCGGCAGTTTGTTCGACAAAAGTGGCGATGCGCGGCACGTCTTCACGCCGCATGGCCAGGCGCATCAAGGATACATCACGGCTATATTGCGGCGAATTTTGCATGCCAAGAAAGAAATTCTCCCCGGTCGTCACTTTTTCCATCTTGGCTTGATAGGTGACATGAAACACATCATCGCGCGCCATCACTTCTTGAACATCATCAAACCGGGTCACCACGGCAAAATTCTTGATCACCAAAATCGGCTTCAGGCAGCGCAATACGGCCATCACCAAGGTGGGATGGGTCAGCGCCCAGTCTTTGATTTTCAACAAGAATGGACTGGGGCCGACATTCAGGCCAGTATCCGGATTAGTATTTGCCATGTGTTCGCCTCCAAAAACTTCTATTTAAGCACTACTTGACTACTTGCGAACGGATTTTATCGATTATTTGATTCGCCTTGGCCGCTACCGCCTTACCTTGGCAAAAATAATCGAGCGCCAAGGCCGCTTGCGCCCGATTCGATACTTTATGTGCAATTGGCAACCACTCATCGCGCCGCGCCGCACCCCAAGTGCCATCTGCGCGCCCATACGCATACGTTTTCATTTCAAAACTGGCACAACGTATCCCTTCGTAGCTGATATTTTTCACCCCCGCAGTACTCTGGGCGATCAAGGTGTAATGCACCACACCATCATCTGTCACCGTAAGCGATTTGGCATCGATGCCAAACACCTGGCTGGCCGTACCACTGACAAAAAACTTTATCATCTGCAAAGGCTCAGGCGCGGCAGGAAAAGCCGTTACCGGGCGCTCCACCCACGCTTTGGCCTCGCTCTCATCATCATCCGCCGCCATCGCACCCGGCCCTGCCAAGCCACAGGAAACGACCAAACCGACCCAAACGGCCAGCCAGCAGGCCGATTGGGGCATGCTGACGTGGCAGGTGGCTTGACGGCTGTTTTTCTTCACTGTTTTTTTCAAATACATCTTTCAACTTTCTTTCAATTCGCTTTTAACTCTTCTCAGGAACAATCAAATCAGGTACTTTCACATCTTGCCCCTTCGCCACGGCAGGCTCAGGCGCACGGGGTGCATGTGGTGCATGCGGATGGCGCAAATAGCGTGCCGACTGACGTGGCGCGCCACCGGGTGCGGGCCAGATCACAAAACGTGATAATTCCTGCAAGGCGCGTTGATACACTTCGCGCTTGAATTCAATCACCACATCCAGCGGCACCCAATAGTCATGCCAACGCCACGCATCAAACTCCGGGTGATCAGTCAGGCGCAAATTCACATCGGAATCGCGCGCATTCATGCGCAATAAAAACCAAATCTGCTTTTGCCCCCGATAATGCCCCCGTATTTCGCGTTTGATAAAATGGTCCGGTACTTCATAACGCAACCAGTCACGGGTGCGCCCAACAATTTTCACATGTTCCTGCCTTAATCCAATTTCCTCCTCCAGTTCGCGGAACATCGCCTGTTCCGGTGTTTCGCCATATTTAATGCCCCCTTGCGGAAACTGCCAAGAGTGCTCCCGCACCCGCTTGCCCCACCAAACCTCGTTTTGAGTGTTCAGTAGTATGATGCCGACGTTGGGCCGAAACCCTTCACGATCCAGCATAGTCCACCCCAAACTTTCTGCGGCTGCGCGATAATTAACGATACATTAACCTAAATGGAAATAACAACATCTCCTTGCCACCACACACACGGCAATCTTGGTTCCATACGAGGTAAATGTATTAAAAATAATCGCATCAGCCAGCTAATCCTATAAAATTAGGTTGATTATAACCCTCTCTTTTTAAAAAGAAATACAGATATGCGTGCAACTCGATTTTTTATTGCGACTTTGAAAGAAGCGCCCTCTGATGCAGAGATCATCAGCCACCAATTAATGATGCGCGCGGGCATGATCAAGCGCATCGGTTCCGGAATTTACACCTATATGCCGGTCGGTTTGCGCATTATCCGCAAGGTAGAAAATATCGTGCGCGAAGAAATGAACCGTGGCGGTGCAATCGAAATGTTAATGCCTGTAGTACAACCCGCAGAATTATGGCAAGAAACCGGGCGTTGGGACAAAATGGGGCCGGAATTAATGCGCGTAAAAGATCGCCACGGGCGCGATTTTGCAATTCAACCCACGTCCGAAGAAGTGATTACCGATGTCGTGCGTGGGGATATTAAATCGTATCGCCAACTGCCGATCAATTTTTACCACATTCAAACCAAATTTCGCGATGAGCGGCGGCCACGCTTTGGTTTAATGCGCGGGCGCGAATTCACGATGAAAGATGCGTATTCGTTTGATCGCGATGTGGCGGGCATGCAGCAGTCCTACCAAATCATGTATGACGCCTATGTACGTATTTTCCAACGCTTTGGCTTACAGTTCCGCGCGGTGGCGGCCGATAACGGTGCCATTGGTGGTTCTGGCTCGCACGAATTTCACGTCATTGCGCAAACCGGTGAAGACGCGCTGGTGTATTGCCCCGATTCTGACTTTGCCGCCAATATGGAAGCGGCGGAGGCACTGGCTTGCAGCAGTACCCGTCCTGCTGCTACCGAAAGCATGACAAAGAGAGCCACCCCCGGCAAAGCCAAATGTGAAGACGTGGCAGCGCTGTTGGGCTTGCCCTTGAACCGCACCGTCAAGTCGATTGTGCTGGCCAGCGAGAAAACCGATGACAAAGGCAAGAGCCTGGGCAGCAAAATCTGGCTGCTGTTATTGCGTGGCGACCATGAAATGAATGAAGTCAAAGTCAACAAGCTGGCAGGCATCGGTGCCTGGCGCATGGCGACCGAAGAAGAAATCGTGGCCGCCTTTGGCACCCAACCCGGCTATCTTGGCCCGGTCAAGCCAGCGCAAGCAATAAAAATCGTGGCTGATCGCACGGTCGCCAATATGGCGGACTTTGTCTGCGGTGCCAATGAAGCCGATTTTCACATCACGGGCGTGAACTGGGGCCGCGATTTACCCGAACCCGATCTGGTGGCCGATTTGCGCAATGTGGTGCAAGGCGATTTATCCCCCGACGGTAAAGGCTTGCTGGCGGTGGAGCGCGGAATTGAAGTAGGCCATGTGTTTCAACTTGGCACGCGCTACTCGAAAGATATGAATGCCACCTATCTGGATGAAAATGGCAAACCACAATTTTTACAAATGGGTTGCTATGGGATTGGCATCACGCGCATTCTGGGTGCGGCGATTGAACAAAATTTCGATGACAAAGGCATTATCTGGCCCACTTCCATCGCCCCCTTCACCGTGGTACTGTGTCCGATGAATTATGATCGTAGCGAGATGGTAAAGCAACAAAGCGATCAACTTTATGCCGACTTATTGGCCGCCGGGGTGGATGTGATTTTGGACGACCGTGGCATGCGCCCCGGTGCCATGTTTGCCGATTGGGAATTGATTGGCGTGCCACACCGCATTGTAATCGGTGAACGCGGCTTAAAAGAAGGCAACCTGGAATACCAGGGTCGGCGCGACAGTGCCGCCAGCGCCTTGCCGGTGGCCGAAGCAGTGGCGACCATGCAAGCCAAGCTGGCTGCGTCACTGTAAGGCATGGCGATGCGTTGGCCATCTTGTTTAAGCAATCGCGCCCTGGGCTGGGCGCTGCGGGCCAATGTTAGCCTGCCGCTCAGCTTGGCCTTCAGTTTGACCCTCAGCTTGGCCCTCAGCCTGCCCCTGCCCGCCCATGCGGGTGGGCAGCGCGAAGAAGCCATGGCCGATTCGGTGCGGCTGGCTTTATCCAACGCCATTGCCGATGCGCGCCCACCCAAACCCCAGTTTGCGGATATTCAACAACGAATCCGCTATTTACACTGGCTGGGCGAAATGTCGGAGCGCTTGCAAAAGAAAATCGCAGATCGCCAGCTTCGGCGGGAATTTCTCGAAACCACCTGGTATGAAGCGCACCGCGCCGGACTGGAACCGAGCCTGGTGCTGGGCTTGATTCAGGTTGAATCGGGTTATCACAAATACGCCGTTTCAAGCGCCGGGGCGCGCGGCTATATGCAAGTGATGCCATTTTGGACCAGCAGCATTGGCGACCATGACCGCCGCAAGCTATTTCATATGCAAACCAATCTGCGTTATGGCTGCGCGATTTTACGGCTGTATCTGGATATGGAGCGTGGCAACCTGTATTTGGCGCTGGGACGCTATAACGGCAGCCGGGGCAAGCCCGAGTACCCGAATGCGGTATTGGCCGCCTGGAAGCGCTGGGAGTATCAATAAAGAAGCGTAAAAAAAGCCCGATCACCTAAGGTAGTCGGGCTTTTTTCCATCAAACTGAAATTTTATTTCAGGTGACCCGAAATCAGTTTGGTCATTTCAAACATCGAGACCTGGGCTTTACCACCAAATACAGCTTTGAGCTTGTCATCGGCATTAATCATACGGCGATTTGCTTCGTCTTGCAGATTATTGGCCTTGATGTATTCCCACACCTTTTTCGTCACTTCGGTGCGTGGCAAACCTGCTGCGCCTACCACGGCAGCCAATTCTTTCGATGGCGTCATGGCTTTCATGAAAGCCGCATTGGGCTTACGAGCGGGTACTGCGGCTGCCTTGGCTGCTGCTGCCTTGGCTGGAGCCTTGGCAGGTGCCGCTTTGGCTGCAGGAGCCGCTTTGGCTGCGGGCGCAGCTGGTGCTGCTTTTGCCGCAGGAGCCGCTTTGGCTGCAGGTGCTGCCTTGGCAGGTGCCGCTTTGGCAGCGGGTGCTGCCTTGGCAGGTGCCGCTTTAGCTGCAGGTGCCGCTTTGGCTGCGGGCGTAGCTGCAGGTGCAGCTTTGGCAGCAGGTGCAGCTTTGGCAGCGGGTGCCGCTTTGGCTGGCGCTGCTTTAGCTGCAGGCGCTGCCTTGGCAGGTGCCGCTTTGGCGGCGGGCTTGGCAGCAGCCGGAGCCGTAACGGGTGCAGCCGCTTTTTTAGCCGCAGGTTTCGCTGCTGCCGGTTTGGCTGGTGCTGCTTTTTTGGCAGAAGCTGTTGGAGCTGCTGCGGGTTTTTTGGCTGTTGCCATATTAGAGCCTCCTTAAAAATCCATCGGGATACATGCATCGTACAACGCAGCATTAATATTGGTGTGCTTTGCCATGCGACGCAAGTGTTTTTCGAAACTTTTTAACAGGAAGGGGCTGCTTTTACCTTTGCCGTGTCAGTTATGACGCAATGATGGGCTTTTACGCCACAGTTTGCCCCAAATTTACCCAACCAGACCAGATCTGCCTGCCCCTCAAATTACATCACCTACTTCATTCAAACTGCTACTTCTTACATGCCGGGCATCATGCCCTTCATACTACGCATCATCTTCATCATGCCGCCATTTTTGAATTTTTTCATCATTGATTGCATTTGTTCAAACTGACTGAGCATGCGGTTGACTTCCTGCACCTGCACGCCCGCCCCCGCCGCAATGCGCCGTTTGCGCGTGGCCTTGATAATTTCAGGCTTGCTGCGCTCTTGCGGCGTCATCGAATCAATCATCCCAACCATGCGTCGCACTTGCTTTTCTGCCTGATCCACATTGGCATTGCCCGCTGCCTGTTGAAACTGTGCGGGTAATTTATCGATCAAGCCGGACATACCGCCCATCTTTTTCATCTGCCCCAACTGCGCCTTAAAGTCGTTCAAGTCAAACTTGCCGCCAACCTTCATCTTTTCGGCCAAATCTTGCGCCGCTTTGATATCCACACCCTTACGCGCTTCTTCCACCAGCGCCAAAATATCGCCCATGCCCAGGATGCGGTTAGCCATTCGGCTCGGGTCAAACGCTTCCAGGCCATCCAGCTTTTCCGAAACCCCGGCAAACTTGATCGGTTTGCCCGTAATAAAGCGCACCGACAAAGCCGCACCACCGCGCGCATCGCCATCAAGCTTGGTCAGCACCACCCCGGTCAGGGGCAAGGCATCATTAAACGCTTTCGCGGTATTGATAGCATCCTGCCCCAACATGGCATCGACCACAAACAAGGTTTCAATCGGTTTTAATGCCGCATGCAAGGCGGCAATTTCCTGCATCATGGCTTCATCAATACCCAAGCGACCTGCGGTATCAACCAACACCACATCATGATAATGCTTTTTTGCGTAATCAAGCGCAGCCAAAACAATTTCTACCGGTTTGTCGCTTGCTTGCGACGGAAAAAAGTCTGCGCCGACCTGTTTGGTCACACTTTGCAACTGCGCAATCGCCGCCGGGCGATACACGTCGGCTGAAACGGTGAGCACTTTCTTCTTTTTTTGTTCGCGCAGATACTTGGCCAATTTACCCACGGTGGTGGTTTTACCCACACCCTGCAAGCCAGCCATGAGGATCACCGCAGGCGGTTGGCAGGCAAACGAGAGTTGCGCGGCTTCCACGCCAAGGTCGGCCCCCATCAAGGCGGCCATTTCGCGCTGCACCACCCCTACCAGGGCTTGGCCCGGGGTGAGCGAGCCAATCACCTCTTCACCCATGGCCTTTTCTTTGACTTTGGCGATAAATTCGCGTACTGCGGGCAAGGCCACGTCGGCCTCCAGCAAGGCCAGCCGCACTTCGCGCAGCATGTCGGCGGTATTGGATTCAGTCAGGCGCGCTTCACCGCGCATGGTTTTCACCACTTTGGCCAGGCGTTGAGTTAAATTATCTAACATGATCAACCAGGGAAAAAGAGAAATGGGAACAAAGGGAAATAATCGCACATTTTACCTGATACCTGAGCCATTCTGTACGCAATACAAGTGCAATATTCGTCAAAATCAAACTGTTGCACACAAATTTGGATTAGACTCTGATCGAATCGTTTATGGAGAGCCACAATGAACCCAAAATCCCGGCCCTTGGCCACCCTGCACCAAGCCTTGAGCGCCCCCTTAAGCAACACATTGCGCAACACATTGCGCACCACCCTGACCGGCAGCCTGATAGCCGCCCTGATGAGTATCAGCCCCAATCTGGTGCAGGCGCAAGAAGTCATCCGTTTGGGCAATCTTAAATTTGCCCATTATGGTGCCGTCTCCTATATTAAAGAGCTGGCCCCCAAGTGCGGCATTAAAGTCGATGAAAAAATCTTTGCCAAGGGTTTGGATGTGATGCAGGCGGTGATTGTGGGCGAGCTGGATGTGGCGGCGGTATCATCGGAAGCGGCCATTACGGCACGGGCGCAAAACACCCCGGTCTATATTGTGGCGGGCTTTGCCAAAGGCGGCGCGCGCTTGGTGGTGCGGCCCGATTTGGGCATTAAAAGTATCAAAGACTTAAAGGGTAAAAAAGTCGGCGTCACGCGTGGTGGTATCCACGAAGTTTTGCTCATTGCCGAATTGGCCAAACATGGCTTAAGTTACGCCACCGCACCAGGCAAAGATGTGCATCTGCTGTATTTGGGCTTCCCGGAATTGAACCAGGCTTTGCTGGGTAAAGATTTGGATGCGATCATGCAATCCGAGCCGCAATCCTCGCAAGCAATCAATAAAGGCTTTGGGGTTGAATTGCTCAAACCTTACGATACCCCGATAGGCGAACCGGTGCGCACCCTGGCCATGACCGAGAAGTTTTACACCGAACACCGCCCACTGGCAGAAAAATTCATGCGCTGCTTCGTCGAATCCACCAAGGGTTTTATCGACAACCCGGCGTTGGCGGAAAAATATGTCAGCCAAACCATCTTTAAGGGCCAGATCACCAAGGATGATTTTCAGGATGCCATCAGCAATTCGCCCTATACCTATGATATTAGTGCCGAACATATCCAAATCACCACCGATACCATGGCGAAATATGGCGTGGGCAAAATGAGCAAACCGCCCGTGGCCAAGGATTGGGTCAAGACGGATTTGCTGGATCAAGCCAAAAAAAGTTTGGGCGTGAAATAAGCACCTATAAACCCCATCAAAGGTTCGCCATGAACAAGCAAACTTTGCGTACTATATTAACCGGATGTATCGTACCGATGATATTGATTGCCATTTGGCATGCCTCGGTACAGTTTGGCTGGGTCAGTGCGCAAAAACTGCCCGCACCGCTGACGGTATTGCAACGCTGGATCAGTTATTTGCTGCCGATGACGCCGTATGAAGGCGGCAACTGGTTGAAGTGGGCCTTGTCCGGCGAAATGCTGGACGATGCCGCCAGCAGCCTGTTTCGCATCGCTATTGGCTTTGTAATTGGTGCCGGGCTGGCTTTGCCGCTGGGTTTGGCGATGGGGGCGAGTAACCGGATGTATGCCTTGTTCAACCCCATGCTGCAGGTATTGCGCCCGATTCCACCTATCGCCTATATTCCCCTGTCGATTTTATGGTTTGGGCTGGGCAACCCGCCGGCGATTTTTTTGATTGTGCTGGGCGCGTTCTTTCCGGTACTGATCAACACCGTGGCCGGGGTGCGCCAGGTGGATGGCATTTATCTGCGCGCGGCGCGCAATTTGGGCGCAAATGGCTTCACCCTGTTTTACCGCGTGATTTTACCCGCTGCGGTGCCGTATATTTTAACTGGCGTAAGGGTGGGGATAGGGATTGCGTTTATCGTCGTGATTGTGGCGGAAATGATTGCCGTTAATAATGGGCTGGGGTTTCGGATTATTGAAGCGCGGGATAATTTTTGGACCGACAAAGTGATTGCGGGCATGGTCAGCATTGGTTTGCTGGGCTTTGCGATTGATGTGGGCATGAGTCATTTGAACAACTACTTATTACGCTGGCATCGTGGGCTGGAGCATTGAGATGAGTGAAAGTAAG
Organism: Burkholderiaceae bacterium; assembly: GCA_046597185.1. GTDB lineage: Bacteria > Pseudomonadota > Gammaproteobacteria > Burkholderiales > Burkholderiaceae_D > CAMBDR01. The sequence goes on from JBKJLF010000119.1 coordinate 11,090, forward strand.
CCCGGTGAAAGCCGTGCGGCAGATATCCGCATTCAGGGCGTGAGCCAAGTGTTCCGCAGCGAGGCACGCGATGTGGTGGCGCTGCAAAATATCGACCTGACCATTCCACCGGGCCAGTTTGTTTGTTTGCTGGGGCCATCTGGCTGCGGCAAATCGACGCTATTGAATGCCATTGCCGGGTTTGTGCAGCCCACTTCCGGCAGCATCCATTGTAGTGGGCAACGGGTGAGCGCGCCGGGGCCGGAGCGCGGCATGGTGTTTCAGGAATATGCGCTCTTTCCCTGGATGACGGTGGCGCAAAATGTCGGTTTTGGGCTGGAAATTAAAGGCATGCCCAAAGCGGAGATTGCCAGACGCGTCGAACAATTGCTACACCAGCTCAATTTGCATGAATTTGCCCAGCGCTTTCCTAAAGATTTATCCGGCGGCATGCGCCAACGGGTAGCGATTGCGCGAGTGCTGGCGCTGGATTCGCCAGTGATGTTGATGGACGAGCCATTTGGCGCGCTCGATGCGCTGACAAGGCGCAATTTGCAGGATGAAGTATTGCGGCTGTGGGCCGAGCTAAAAAAAACCATTGTGTTTGTTACCCACAGTATTGAAGAAGCGATTTATCTGGCTGACCGCATTATTGTGATGACTTACCGCCCCGGCACCGTCAAGCGTGATCTGCTGATCGATTTGCCGCACCTGCGCGACCCGGCTTCGGGCGAGTTTAACGCCTTGAAGCGGGAATTGGGGGAATTGGTAATGGCCGAGCAGGCGCGGCATCGGGATGATGAGATGAAATTGAGTGCGGTGGATTGAGGCCCGGCAGCAAGCCGCATGCCCCCTCAAGCTGTTACAATTTTATTGCGCAGCGATTGGATGGATGATGGATCGACATGATCAAAAGCGCGTAGTATGATAGAAAATTAAGCACCCTTGCCATCTTCCTTATAACGTAAGCCTGACTTTTATGCCTGACTTTTATGCCAAATTCCACCCGCCCCCACGCCGCAGGCCCTGCCGTACCAGCACCAGAATCGGCAACTGAAGTAATCGCCCCCGAAACCAGGGTGTTGCGCCAATTTCGCATCGTTTTTAATGCGGTTAAAACCCATTTCCGCCAGGTTGAAAAAGACGCCGGCATGGGCGGCGCGCAAGTTTGGGCCTTGAGTGTGATTCAAGCCAACCCTGGCATCAGACTCAATGACCTGGCAAAAGCGATGGATGTCCACCAATCCACCGCCAGCAATTTGATCAAGACCTTATTGGAGCGGCAGTTGATCAGCGCCGAAAAAGGCGACCCGGATCGCCGTGCCATTTGCCTCTCTCTCACGCCCAATGGTGCCACTGCACTCAGCCATGCACCTGCGCCCTTTGCCGGCGTACTACCCACTGCGCTGGCCAGCCTGGATGCGCCAACCCTGGAACGGCTGGAACAGGACTTGCGCCAGTTAATTGCGGTATTACAGGCCGATGAAAGCAGTGCCAATACCCCGCTGGCCGAGCTGTAAGTGCGTGATCTGTACGTTAGCGCACAGTAGGTGGCCATGTTCGGTAGTAGTCTTGAGCCTTGTTCATAATCAAACAAGTGCGATGGCCATCATATGAAAACAGCAGCACTCACACCAGAACTATTGCGCAAAATCGATGCTTATTGGCGTGCGGCAAACTATCTGTCGGTCGGCCAAATTTATCTTTACGACAATCCTTTGCTCAAACGCCCCTTGACCCTGGCCGATATCAAGCACATGCTGCTTGGGCACTGGGGCACCACGCCCGGCCAGAATTTTATCTATGTCCATCTGAACCGTATCATTAAAAAATACGAGCTCGATATGATTTATGTTTCCGGGCCAGGGCATGGTGGCCCGGCAGTGGTGGGCAATACGTACCTCGAAGGCAGTTACAGCGAAATTTATCCCGACATCAGCCAGGACGAGGCTGGCTTGCGTAAGCTATTTTTGCAATTTTCCTTCCCCGGCGGCATTCCCAGCCATGCCTCGCCGGAATGCCCCGGCTCAATTCACGAAGGCGGTGAACTGGGCTATTCGCTCAGTCATGCGTTTGGGGCGGTGTTCGACAATCCCGAACTGATCGTTGCCTGTG
>JBKJLF010000332.1:0-2734 GCA_046597185.1 Burkholderiaceae bacterium
GAGCGGGTTAGAAAGCGCAGTGCGGGCCATGAATTCACCTATGTGGACATGACCAACCCGGAGAATTTATTGACCGAGATCCGCCCAGAAACCAAAATGGTGTGGGTGGAAACCCCGACCAACCCGATGTTAAAATTGGCCGATTTGGCGGCGATTGGCAAAATCTGCCGGGAGCGCGGCATTATTGCGGTGGCCGACAACACCTTTGCCAGCCCTTGCCTGCAGCGGCCTTTGGAACTGGGTTTTGATATCGTCGTGCATTCCACCACCAAATACATGAATGGCCATTCTGACGTGATTGGCGGCATTGCGATTGTGGGCGGCTTGCCGCATCAGGCCGCATGGTGTGAGCAATTGGGCTTCTTGCAAAATTCGGTGGGGGCCATTGCAGGCCCGTTTGACAGCTTTTTAACCCTGCGCGGCATTAAAACCCTGGCTTTGCGGATTGATCGTACTTGCAGCAATGCGCTGGATCTGGCGCATTGGTTGGAAGCGCAACCGCAGGTGAATAAAGTCTATTATCCCGGCTTAAAAAGCCACCCGCAACACGCGCTGGCCCAGCGCCAGATGAGTGGTTTTGGCGGGATTATTTCGGTCGATTTAAAATCCGATCTGGCGGGTTCAAGGCGCTTTTTGGAAGCCTGTAAAGTGTTTGCGCTGGCCGAGAGTTTGGGCGGGATTGAAAGCTTGATCGAACATCCGGCGATTATGACGCACGCCACCATTCCGGTGGAGACCAGAGAAAAACTGGGTATTAGCGATACCTTGATCCGGCTTTCGGTGGGGGTGGAAAACGTGGAAGACTTGCGCGATGATTTGAAGGGAGCGTTTGCGGCCATGGGTTGAAGGCACAAATGATGTCGATCAGCAGATGAGCATGTAATTCAAGCGGCAAGCTCGGCCAGTTGCCGCCAAAGGCTGCATCGCAATCGTATGCCACGGTACGCGTCCACGCGCGTACCGCCGGGCTGGCGATTGCGCCTGCGGATGGCTATATCACGGCCATTGCGGCGACACATGGCCATATCGGCAAACCCAAGGTAAAATAGCCCATCCAGGCCACTATATCAATCAACCCAATGAACGCCCCACAGCTTAATCTGCCAATTGGCATTCAAACCTTCTCCCAGATCATCACTGACGGCTACTATTACGTTGACAAAACCGCGCGCATTGCCCGTTTGCTGAAGCAGGATAAATATTACTTCCTGTCACGCCCACGCCGTTTTGGCAAAAGTCTGCTGCTTGATACGTTGAAGGAATTACTGGAATGCAATGAACCCTTGTTTCGCGGCTTGGCGGTTCATGACCAATGGGATTGGGCCACGCCTGCGCCAGTCATTCGGGTCAGTTTTAATGACGGCGGCCTGGAAACCCGACAGGATCTGGACTGCTTGCCCGCGCACAGTAATTTAAAGGCCGACGCGAAACTGCTTTCAAGCTTCGATGGTAATACCACGTCAACCACTGCAATCCTGTTTCAAGCCGGGTATTTGACGATAGAAAAAGAAGAACTGGTAGGCGGCAATTACTATTACAGCTTGCGCTTCCCCAACCGCGCGGTAGAGCAATGCCTGGCATGAGTTAGCCAATGGCTGTCATTTCATTTAACAACACTTCAACTAAATCTGCAAAAGCCCCGTTCATGCCTTAGCTGGATTATGATTTAAGATTTGGTCCCAGCAGATCACCAAGACAATCTTCAATTTCATCGAAAGGCCACACCTTTTTCGGGTCAAAAGCTAAGTCCTTCAAATATCGAAATGGCACAACAACATTCGTAACAAGTGGGCAATGCAATTGAATATTCGTACCGGGTGGCATTTTAACGAAGTTGATCCACTTATCCATATTTTGCTCCATCCAATCAACGCGGCGGAGGTGCTTGTGCAACAAATCGCCAGTATTACCTGCGAAACGATTACAAGTTCGCGCAATTTCAGCAATTGTTCTCGCACCTTTTAGTCGTTTGCACTCTATCGCGAGAACGTGACCATCCTGTCGCCAAGCCAGTACATCAATGTCGCCAAGGTCCGGTTTCTTACCCGCCCCAAGCATCGACATTTTCACTTCGGTTTTTGCCTGCCAGCCAAGCGCCCTGAGTTTCGTTGCTACGTCTATAGTGGAACCTGAAAACGAGACAATGGTTTAAGCTATTATCTAATTGATAGGAGATGGCGATGAGTGAGACAAAGAAGCGGCAAGTTCACGACATGGAATATAAGGCGAAAGTTGGCCTTGAAGCAATCCGTGGAGTAAAGACGATAAACGAGATTGCACAGGACTTCGGCGTCCACCCTGTGCAAGTGAGTCAATGGAAGAAGGAAATTTTGGAAGGCGCATGCACGCTGTTTGCGGGAAAACGTGGGCCGAAGGCGGTCAGCGAGCACAGCGAACCAGATCGGCTCTACAGTGAAATTGGGTGGGCGGCACTCCATAGGCTGAAAATGGAGCTTGACTGACGGAATGCCGCCCAGCTAAAAAAAGTCAGGGATGAGCCAGTGACTACGCGTATAGAATGGGTCGTGCCTGAAAAGGGCCTTGCGATGAGCGGACAATGCGCACTGGCAGGGGTGGCAAGGTTAACAGTTTATGCTCGTCGCAAGCCGAGAATGGTCAGTGTAGTGGAGCTTCAGCTATGTCGGTTAATTGACGAAGAATATACTTGCCACCCATTCTATGGCAGTAGGAAGATGGTGTGCTTCCTGAAGGGCGAAGGCCATCTGGTCAATCG
>JBKJLF010000391.1:0-3366 GCA_046597185.1 Burkholderiaceae bacterium
CCAGAAATAGCGCCAATGGCCATGCCGCCAATAAGCAGCAGCGCTGTTTCTGGCAAAGCGGGTATCGCCAGCGTTGATGCGATGTATTTCCAGTTGTTTCAGGGCACACTTATGTTGTTCATGCTCGACATGGGCATGGTGGCTGCGGGGCAATTGCGCAGTGTCGGTCGGGAAGCATTTCGTCTGGGAACTTACGCAACACTGATGCCCCTTCTGCACGGCGTGCTCGGCGTTACCGTTGGACACTGGATTGGTTTGAACGCAGCTACCGCTACCGTGTTCGGCACCATGACGGCAAGTGCGTCCTATATCGCAGCGCCTGCCTCGATACGGGCGTCGTTGCCCGAGGCCAATGTGGGCCGTTGCATCACCGCCGCCTTGGGTTTTACCTTTCCGTTCAATCTGGCCATCGGCATTCCTGTGTATGCCGCGTTTGCCGGATTTCTGAACGCGTAAGTACACACGGCGAAATGGCACTGCAACAATAGACGGTCACGCCCTCGGCCTACCACGCGGCTGGTCAGATCGCAGGGCCAGGCACGGCGAGCGGTGTTCCGCAGCGAGTCATCGCCTGGTTTGTGCTGAAGCCGGCAGACTACCGTAGCCAGCAAGTCGAGCAGATCACAGTTGTGGGCTTGAAAAAACCTCAGGCAGCAGCCGCCAAATACCACCAAAACAGCGCGCCGACCGCCCCGTTGCTCACGCCAAACTCCAGCAAGTATCGTAGCGAAAGGCGATGCGTCAGGTAGAGGTATGACGAGAGCAAAAATGCCCAAGTCTTGAGCGCGGCGCCAAAGGCCAGGAACGGAACGGCGTACGCGATGTGGTAGGAAAGATATAGATACATGCAGCCAAAAACTGCAGCGGTTCCGGCAGTAAACAGTTTCAGCTGCAGGTATTGCTGAGGATCGTCGGGAAAATCGCGCCCCGGCTTTAGCGATTGCGCAAGCAGCCGGATCGCCCCGTAGAAGTTGAGTGCAACGCCAACTAGCAAAACCTCACGCATAGCTTGATGAATTCCTAACGCTCGAAGAGCGCCCCGCCGCATAGCGGCGTCGGGTTCAATGAACTAAGAGCGAGCCCGCTATTGTTGCGGACGGCCGCCGTTACGCTCGCGGGGTTGCCGGAAGGTGCAACTGCTTGGTTGCCGCAGTGTATATGCCCGTAGCAGCCAGCAATACCGCAAGTACGACGAAGCAGCCAACAAACGTCACCGGTTGGCTCAATGCACCAACAAACTCAGTCAGTGGTTGAATCAACTTGCGCTCTGCCAAGAATGATCTGATCAACTCATTCATGATAAAAAATAGGCTAACGAAAAGAAACGGCCATCCGTTCCTGAAGTCTTTAATTAAAAAAACAAAGCTGACCAGCAAACAAATGCATTGGCCTGTTATAGCGGCAGTTGTGAACCTATAGAAAGTTTCCGGACCCTCAATCTTGAAGGCAGGGACGAAACTTATCAGCGTAAAAAATAAAGCAATCCCCATAAATAGAATGGTCGTACTCAACAAAAATGCGCCGTGCAGCTTCCTGCGCTTTCTCAGCAGGAAGGCCAGGACGATGATCAGCCCCAGTTCCAGGGTTACCATCACGTTTTGCACAATCAGCATGTCGCCTTTTCCTGAAATCAGTCCTTTGCGAGCCGAATGGACTGACAATAGCGCTGTAGTGGCCACCAATAGTGGTGCAAACAAGAAAATGGACAGGCCTATTTTCCGGTGCTGCCGAAAGTCGTGTCTTGCGATAAAGCTGACTTGGACCAGCAATAACAGCAGCCAAATGGAATTTGTCGCCAGGTGAGCGTGGTGATACAGATTTGGGCTGGAGTCAGTGCCGAAATAGATGCTCCAAAATCCGGTAACGGTTAATGCCATAACAATGGCTATAAGCAGAAACTCAAAGAAATAGGGCTTAATCGCTTTCATACGCGCCTGCGCCTCATGTTCTGGATTGAATTGAATTTGGCTTTCAAGGCGTCGCCGGGCGTCAAACAAGAGGTCCGAAGCGCGTGCGGCGAGAACCCGTACTGATGGGGCAACGAAGATTGCGCTTTTGAGCGGCCAGAAAGCCTGATGCCGGCCTAGCCTGGCAGCGGCGCTCGCCGGGAAAGTTGCGTCGAGGGGCAATTTTCAGCCCGATGAGCCCGACTGCCTCAGGGCCGATCTGATGGTGCTACGACAGCGCAAGGTCGGCGGGCAAGGGCCGGCCATTGCACTGCGACATCGAAGTTCGACAGCTGCGCTAAACCGTATCTCGCATTGCCAAGGCACCGACGCGAGGGTGATTTGCTGGATCGCGTCAATCCCGCTTCCGGTCGAAACGCAGCGCTAGCTTGTGCAGAAGGAGCAGGGGAATCACGAAAATGACCAGTCCGACCAGGGAATCACCCGCCCAGGTCGTCCAACTCTGCAGGTCATTGGTCTCCGGCGTTATGGAGATGTACAACAGGGCAACGGCAAGGACGAGATAGAACATGAGGTGGCTGACCCAGCCGCCGAAATTGTGCGGCAGGTGCAGCAGGAATGCTCTTTGGAAGTACTTGCTTCTCGAGAATCCTGAACGCTCCTCTGAGTCGGCAATAAATTGCGCGAGCTTGGTCCGGAGCGCGTCGAGTTCTTGCGATGTTTGCAGCTTTATTTCTTCCAGCCGTTGCGGTGAGCAGATCGCCTCCTGCGCCTTGTACCAGGTCGCCACGAATGCGATCCGTCGTTCCGCAAAATTTATTTCATCCTGATACTTGGACTTGATGCTGCGTTTTTCCAGCCACGAGAACAGGCCGGCCGCGGTGGATCCCAAGGCGCCGATCAGGGCCATGGCAGCGCCGATGGTCTTTATTTGCTCGTTGATATCGATGTCCATCGCAGCCCTTTTATCAGTCGCGGTGATTCGACCAAAACTCCCGGTGTCCCGGATGTGCATTGCCTTCCCGGCAACGTTGGACCGGTTGGGGTGGGCCAGCGCAGGCCGCAGCGCAATCAATACCAGCACCGTGCCTGCACTGCAATTGCAGGCCTGACTGAGAAAGCCCGGACCCGATTGCGGACGCCACGGTAGCCCAGCGCGCCGGCCAGTGCTTTCCTCGACGGTCAAGCGTGGTCGAATGCTCGGCGCCGGCGCTCGTGGCGGCGCTGCTGTCGGTACCGCGACTATCCGATGGGCGCCCCGCGGTCGGTTTGGCACGAGATCGCCCGACTCGGGAGCGGCGTGGGCGTTCACTCCGGCGTAGGTAGCTAAGTGATGCGAAAGAACAATCGCTGCATGGACGGGGATGTCTTTGTTGCGCGAACAACGCACGACAGCTCATTGCTGCCGAGTTGGCGCACCCTGGCTTCTCGTTACCAGCGACCCGCCCGCCCGCTGCCA
>JBKJLF010000651.1:0-8901 GCA_046597185.1 Burkholderiaceae bacterium
CTTCAATCGCGGCTTGCTCGGCTTCGGTAGCCATCATCAACACCGGCATGGCTGCCAGGTGCGTGTCGGCGCGAATTTTTTGCAGCAATTCCTGGCCGGACATGCCAAACATTTTCCAGTCGGACAAGACAATATCCACCGTTTGGCTTTGCAGCAGGTGCCACGCGTCAGCGCCATTGCTGGCCAGCAGAATATTTTTCATGCCCAGTTGTTTGAGGATATTGCTCAAAATGCGGCGCATACCCTCCATATTGCCTACTACTAAGAAAGTGGTGTCGTAGTTCATGTTTGCCCTACTAATTCAAGAAAAATGGCCTGCCTTGGTGAAAGTATCCATGAATTAAAGCGTTATCACAAGCGAGTATTGCCAAAAATGCGCTTGTGACAGCGTTGCATGGGTCTATTTGTGGTTTGCGCCAAACTAGTGGCCGCTTGCGTCAGATTTGGCGGCGAGAGCGTTGTTGAAATGGTGCATGTTGGCGTGCTTTGACTCGATCCGCTAATTTGGCTATTGTCGCGCCAGATGGTTTTGCTTATACTAAAGCAGCCTTGATTTTACTGCCCAAAAAGCGAATAAAAATCAAGCCAACATGATCATATGAACAGCCAAAATTATACAAAATGGCAACTATTTATTAAGAATAACGATGACAACAACAATCGCCCCAAATGATTGAAATCAGCCTGCTTTAGCTCTTTGGCCCATGCAATTGCATCATCGCCTCATTAAATTTACCCTCAACCAACAGATTGACATAGCGCAAGCTTTGATGCATCGCTTCGACAATCAAATCTTGCTCCGCTTGGCGTGGCCGATGCAATACAAAATCAGCCACCCCTTGTTGTAAATTCAAGGTGCGCGGATGGCCAATGCCCAGGCGCAAACGCCAGTAGTCCTGAGTGCCCAGGGCGACGGTAATGTCTTTCAAGCCATTATGCCCACCGGACGAGCCGCCTTTTTTCAATTTTGCCACACCGGGCAGTAAATCCAGTTCATCATGTACCACCAATACTTCCTCCGCCGCAATTTTATAAAACCGTGCCAGGCCCCCCACCGAAAAACCGGAACGATTCATAAAAGTTTGTGGCTCCAATAACCATACTTCCTGATTGGCGATACGCGCTTTAGCGCATAAGGCTTGCAATTTGCCATCTCTTTGCAAGCGCACGCCGGGCAAACTGGCGGCCAAATGATCCAGCCACCAGAAGCCCGCATTATGGCGCGTGAGCTCATATTCCGGCCCCGGATTGCCCAAACCAACAATCAAACGAATAGACATAAGTGTGCGAAATGAGAAAAAAACGAAATTATCGTCTTTTTTTGCGCCATTGTTCAAAAAAATCGTAAATTCGATTTAAGATTCATGCAAGAGAAATAGATTCGTCGAAAGTTCGTTATGCAAACCGATGCAAAGCCTACCGTTCTGGTTGTTGATGATGCGCCAGACAATTTAATGTTGATTAAGATGCTACTGCAAAGCAAGTATCGGGTCAAACTCGCTTCCAACGGCGAAGTGGCGCTACGTGCGTCTGAGCAATTACCTTTGCCCGATCTGATTTTGTTGGATGTGATGATGCCGGAAATGGATGGCTACCAAGTCTGCCGCAGCTTGAAAAGCAATCCTTTGACGGCTGAAATACCGGTGTTGTTTTTAACCGCGCGCAATCAACTGGAAGATCAACGACGCGGTTTTCAGGAAGGTGCGCTCGATTACATTACCAAACCGATCGACCCGGCAGCCTTGCAGGCGCGCGTGACCACCCATTTGCAATTGAAATATTTGCGTGATCGCTTGCGTGAACAAACCCAAAACATCGATAAAATCGTCGATACCCGCACTGCCGAAATCGAGCAAATTCAAGATGCCACCATTTTGGCGGTCGCTGCCATGGTGGAAACCGGGGACAGCGAAACCACCAAACATTTGCGCCGCACACAGCATTATGTCGCCGCCCTGGCGCATGAGTTACAAGCTCTGCCGCGTTATGCGGAGACATTAAATGACAGCAATATCAACGCCATCTTTAAAGCCGTGCCCTTGCATGATATTGGCAAAATTGGTAGCCATGACCCCAGCTTACGCAACCCAGGTAAGCTGAGTGAAGAAGAAATTCACATCATGCAGCAACATACGATTTTGGGGCGCGACAGCATTGTAGGTGTGGAGCACTTTTTGGGTATGAGCACGCCATTTTTGCGCTATGCGCAAGAAATTTGCTATTCGCACCAGGAACGCTACGATGGTTCCGGTTACCCGGAAGGCTTGAAGGGCGAAGCCATCCCGCTGTCGGCCCGTTTAATGGCCGTGGCGGATGTGTATGATGCCCTGATCTCGCGCCGCAGCTATAAATTGGCCTATTCCCACACCGAAGCGATCCATATTTTATGCGCTGGTAGCGGCCAACAATTTGATCCGGAAATCATCAACGCCCTGATCAAAATTCAAGATCAATTTGAAAATATCGCGCAACAATACCCACCCGGAGAATAAAACCATACATTATTGCCTGCATGAGCGTTGTTGCTGACGATAAATATTCGAGAAATCGGAAGGAATCCAAGTTAATGCCCGCAACATGCGCGCGTCTCTTGTTAAAATAGTAGAATACGTGAGCACCCTCTTATAACAGGAGACGATTGAATGAACCCGCGTGGAGCAGAACCCTTGCCCGTCCTGCCCGGCATTGATATTCCACTTGGTTTATCACATGTCGGCAATAATCGGCCATTTTATTTTCAATTATTGGAGCGTTTCCGTACATCCCAACGTGTTGCCATTAGTGAGTTTTTGCGTGAATGCGCAGCGGGCTTGCAACTCGAAGCGCGGCGGCGCGTCCACTCATTGCGTGGTGTAGCGGCAAATATTGGCGCACTCCAACTACAGCAAACAGCGGGTGCGCTGGAACTTTACCTGAAAAACAACGGCAGCTATGACGCCCGCCACCCGGATTTGAAGCGGCATCTGAATGCGCTCGAAAAATCCTTGATCGAAGTATTGGATAGTCTGGATCATTACCACAGCCAAACCGAGCCAGCCGCGCCAGTACCCGCAACCGCACAATCGGCCCAGGCTGCGCTGGAAGAATTGCTGGGTTTGTTGCGTGAAGACCGGGCCGATGCGGTTTATTTCTTTGATAACTCGCGCACCAATTTAACCCAGTTATTTGACGACGCAACCTTGGTCAAAGTTGCCGCCGCGATTCGTCAGTTTGATTTTCAGCACGCTGCCCAATTATTGAGCCACGAATAAGGCTTAAGCTGGTGCGTGCTGTTGTTGCAGTTCATGCAATGCCAAACCCGGTGCCAACATGGCCGCCAATTCGTGGTGGCCCGTTGCCAATGCCGGCGTTGCGGCATGCCCCAAAAACTGCGCCAGAGGGTCGGCCGGGCTGATCAAATCGTGTGCATGCAAACTGGCGACGTTGGCAGCCGCAGGCGTTGCGGCCACCGGCTCTGCCAAATGCCAGGCGAATGCAGGCGCGGCCAAACGCAGGCTGGCGTTATCAACAATGCTGTCTTGCACACTGACGCCACCCACGGTCAGCGACAGCGTTTCGGTGCTTTCCGCCAAACGGTCGGCGGTGGTAGCAATGCTAATACTAAAACTGGAAACGCCTGCCGGAATCGTCAATTGCCCATCTTGCAGGGTTACGCCATTGCTAAAACTGAGATTGCCAATATCGTTGGCGCTGGCCGATTCCAAATTGAGTGCAAAGTCAAGGTGCTGTGTGCCATTCGCGCTTTGGTTTAACACCACCGTATGAACCAGGTTACTGCCTTCTTGCACTTGCGCGGCAGTGAGCGATTGCACGCTTAAAGCGGCTTCCGGCGTGGCAGGTAGTGAAGCGGCAGGCCCTGCTGGCGCGGCATGGTCATTACTATTGGATGCGGGGGTAAGTTGTATTTCGGGCAGGTTGGTGCCTTCAGAAAGACGATCCAAGACAGGCAGATTGGAACGACCAGGATGCGGGTCTAATCCCGGGCCACCGCCGCCAGCTGCAGTGGCTTCCAGCAAGGAATCCAGGCTTTGGGTACCGCTGGCAATTTGGGTTTCAATACTATGGAATTGGGCATCACGCTCCAGCACCGCCAGGCGCGTGGCTTCAATTTCACCGTCGCCATAGATCGTGGTATCAATCACCACTTGCTGGCCATCTGCCACCGCATAACTACGGCCAACGCCGAAATCAATTTCGACCCGCCCTCCCGCGTCGGCGAGGACGAGATCGCCCTCATAAATTTCATCGCCTAATTTAAGTGAGCGCTTCTCGCCGATCTCATTCCTGGCATAAGCTTTACCCGTTAAACTGCCTACCTTACCGACGACAAAATTTGCTGAAGCCATTTTTCCACCCCATTTACTTAAGTTTGACAAACACCGATAGCCGATGGCTGATCACAGCATAGTATGCCGGATTTTAGTCCGACACACCAGCGTTATAAGGCTTAAGACAGTCGTTTTGTTAAATTAGCCTTGATTTCTTGCAACACAGGTGGTAAATGATAAGCCAATTGATCAAACAACGCTTGATGCAAGGCCAATTCTTCTTTCCACGCGTCAGAATCCACCGAAGTAATGGTAGCAAATTGTTCGGCGCTAAAATCCAGCCCCTGCCAGTTCAGATCAGTGTATTGGGGGCTGATGCCCACGCCGTTATCCACACCACCACCTTGGCCTTCAATTCGTTGCAACATCCACTGCAAAACCCGCATATTGTCGCCAAAGCCAGGCCAGACAAACTTGCCTGCGCTATCGGTACGGAACCAGTTAACACAATAAATCTTGGGCAAGGTGCTGCCTTTGAGGGTTAATTCCTGGCCCATATTGAGCCAATGTTGGAAATAATCACTCATGTTATAGCCCATGAAGGGCAACATCGCAAACGGGTCGCGCCGTACCAGGCCGGTTTGCCCCGCAGCGGCGGCGGTGGTTTCGGAGCCCATGGTGGCAGCCATATACACGCCTTCTTGCCAATTGCGCGCTTCCGTCACCAGGGGCACGGTGGTGGAGCGCCGCCCACCGAAAATAAAGGCCGAAATCGGCACCCCTTTCGGGTCATCCCAGCTTGGGTCGAGCACCGGGTTTTGCGTTGCCGCTACGGTAAAGCGTGCGTTCGGGTGTGCCGCTTTGGCACCGGTTGCGGCAGCAATTTCAGGGGTCCAGTCACGGCCTTGCCAATCGATTAAATGATCCGGTACCTGTTTGCTCATGCCTTCCCACCAAACATCGCCGTCATCGGTCAGCGCCACATTGGTGAACAAGGTATTGGCCGACATCGATGCCATGCAATTGAAGTTGGTTTTTTCATTGGTGCCCGGGGCCACGCCAAAATAACCGGCTTCCGGGTTAATGGCATACAAACGGCCATCCGGGCCGGGTTTGATCCAAGCGATATCGTCGCCGATGGTGGTCACTTTCCAGCCATTGAAGCTCGCTGGTGGAATTAACATCGCAAAATTGGTTTTGCCGCAAGCCGAAGGGAAGGCCGCCGCCACATAATGTTTATCACCTTTGGGCGATTCCACACCCAAAATTAACATATGCTCGGCCAACCAACCCATGCCGTTTTGCTGTTGCGCCTGATAACCCATGGATGAGGCAATGCGCAAGGCGAAGCATTTTTTACCCAATAAGGCATTGCCGCCATAACCCGAGCCAAACGACCAAATTTCACGGGTCTCAGGGTAATGCACAATATACTTGGTATTATTGCAAGGCCACTTCACATCGGCCTCCCCTTTGGCCAATGGTTTGCCCACCGTATGCACGCAGGGTACGAATTCGCCATCGTTGCCCAGTACCTCAAAAACGGCGCGTCCCATTCGGGTCATGATGCGCATATTCACGGCAACATAAGGTGAATCGGTTAATTCAATGCCGATGTGGGCAATCGGCGAGCCAAGCGGCCCCATCGAAAACGGCACCACATACAAGGTGCGCCCTTGCATACAACCAGCAAACAAACCATGCAAACAGGCACGCATTTCACTCGGTGCCATCCAGTTATTGGTGGGGCCAGCGTCTTCTTTCTTTTGGGAACAAATATAAGTGCGGTCTTCAACTCGTGCCACATCGCTGGGATCGGAACAGGCCAGATAAGAGTTGGGGCGCTTGACGGGATTGAGCTTGGTTAACATACCGCTGGCAACCATGGCGTTGCACAAACGATCATATTCTTCTTGACTACCATCACACCATTCAATGCGATCCGGTTTGGTGAGGGTTGCTATTTCCGTCACCCAATCAATGAGTTTTTGATGCTTCACGTAATTTGGCGCGTTCACTGCAGCAACGCCGCCCATCACAGGTTGATTCATACTACCTCCAAAACATAGAAAAAATTCTTGCCTGGGGGGAAGGTGGTGACACTGGGCACAAAAGCGCACGCTCACACCAGGGCTTTGCTGATCAAACCGCACCAGAGGGTATCGATTCATACGCCCTATAATGGTGAAAATTTGAAAAGTGGAAGACGATTGTACACCCCTGACCGACCAAGCTCAACGCTTGATAGCAAAATTTGTAGTGAAATAGCCTGACTAATATAGTAGGCTATTTGAAATCTCCGGATATCTGTTAAGCTCTTACCAAAATAGGTCAAAAACAGGAGAAAATCAATGAAAATTGCAATTTTGGATGATTATCAAGATGTGGTAAAAAGCTTGGATTGCGCCACACTGTTGCAACAACACGATGTGAAAGTCTTCACGCATTCGGTTCGCGGTGTGATTCATCTGGCTGCGAGGTTGAAAGATTTTGATGCTTTGGTGCTGATCCGTGAGCGAACGCACATCAATGCCAGTTTGCTAAATAAATTGCCCAAATTAAAAGTCATCTCCCAAACTGGCAAAGTCAGTGGCAATATTGACATGGCCGCTGCCCAAGCATGCGGGGTTCGTATATTGGAAGGCATCGGCGACCCAACCGCCCCGGCCGAGCTAACCTGGGCTTTGATCATGGCGGCGCGACGCAAATTACTGCCCTACGCGATGCATTTACAAACCCATGGCTTGTGGCAATGCGCCTCCTTGGAAGCGCAGCACAATACCCTGGGGCAAGTATTAAAAGGGCAAACCCTTGGCATTTGGGGCTATGGCAAAATTGGCCGCTTGATTGCCGGTTATGGCAAAGCGTTTGGTATGCATATTTTGGTGTGGGGGCGTGACCTAAGCCGGGAGCAAGCCGTGGCCGATGGCTATGCTAGTGCGGCAAGTCAGGCAGAATTTTTTGCCCGGGCCGATATCCTGACGTTGCATTTGCGCCTGAATGACGCCACCCGTGGCTGCGTGAGCGCGGCAGATTTGGCGCTGATGAAACCTTCCGCACTATTTGTCAATACCAGCCGCGCTGAACTGGTAGCAACCGGGGCGCTGGAACAAGCGTTGACCCAAGGCCACCCCGGCAGTGCCGCGATTGATGTCTTTGAATCGGAACCCCTGGCCGCCGATTCGCTCCTGTTGCGCATGCCCAACGTCTTGGCCACCCCGCATTTGGGCTATGTGGAAAAAAATAGTTATGAACTGTATTTTCGCATTGCATTCCAAAACCTGGTCGATTATTGCGCTTCTCTGCGCAATGATGATGCGGATGCCAATTGAAGCGGATATTTTGCTACGCCAATCCAAAACAATCAAACACGCGGCGCAGTCGCGTGTTGTCAACAAGCCGCTTAAATCTCATCACACACGGTTCTTTGTTCTCATCTCAAGGTAAGATTGTGCTTGTTAAATACGCTCGCTCAGATTTGCCATAGGAAACGTCAAATGAACATCATGAAATTAAACATTGGCCAACGCCTGACACTTGGCTTTGGAATTGTGATTACATTGCTGGGCTTGTTAGCCACATTGGCTACTTTACGCATTAGTGGCTTGGCATATCAAGTCAATCAGGTTGTCAATGAGCGCTACCCCAAAACAGTGACGGCGAATAAAATCAAAGCCGACTTGAACGAAATCTCACGTAGCATGTTAAGCACGCTGGTGATGACGGATGCCAACCAGATTAAGGCGGAACTTAAAAATATTGAAGAAAAAAGCCTGTCCAGCAACCAGGCATTCGACAAGCTTGAAAAAGAAGCTCACAGCGAAACGGGTGCCACACTATTAAAGGAAATTAAAGCCTCGCGTGAACGGTTTGGTAAGGTGCAATCTGATTTCGTCAAAATGATTAATGAAGAGCGCAAAGATGATGCAATGGTGCAATTCAATTTCAAACGAGCGGTCTTGGTCAAGTATTTTGTGGTGCTGGATAAATTCATCGAATTTCAAAATACGCAAATGAATCAAGCCGGACAAGATTCGGCGACAACGGCGGTTCAAACCAAATGGATGATTTTGTTTCTGGCCTTATTTGCCGGTGGTTTGAGTGTCCTGGTGGCGTATAGATCAACCCATAGCATTACGGTGCCGATCAAGATAGCGGTTAAAATCGCCAAACGCGTGGCCGATGGCGACTTAACCCACAAAATTGCGGCGCGCAGCACGGATGAAACCGGGCAAATGATTGATGCCTTGCAGCATATGAATGACAGCTTGCTGGAAATTGTAACCCGGGTGCGGCAGGGCACAGATTCGATTGCTTCGGCTTCGTCCGAAATTGCCAGTGGCAATCTCGATTTATCCAATCGTACCGAACACCAAGCCGATTCCCTCGGGCAAACCGCCGCCTCGATGCGTGATTTAACCAACACCGTGCGGCAAAATGCGGAAAATGCCTCCCAAGCCGACAAGCTCGCCAGCCGCGCCTCCGAAGTGGCCTTGCGCGGCGGTGGTGTGGTCACCGATGTGATTGAAACCATGGGTTCGATCACCGAATCGTCGAAAAAGATTGTCGATATTATTGCCGTCATCGATGGCATTGCCTTCCAAACCAATATTTTGGCTTTGAACGCTGCTGT
>JBKJLF010000708.1:0-23051 GCA_046597185.1 Burkholderiaceae bacterium
TGGGCCGAATGGATGATCAGGTTAAAATTCGCGGTTTCCGGATTGAATTGGGTGAAATCGAACATGCCATTAGCCGCCACGCTGAGGTAAAGGAGGCCGTGGTGCTGGCAGTGGGTCAGGCCGGACAGCAATCGCTGTGTGGCTGCTTCGTGCTACATGAGGGCGCACAACTGGCGCTGCCCGAGCTACAAGCGCGCTTGCGTGCGGCACTACCGGGCCACATGGTGCCCGGCCAACTGATCTGCCTGCCAACCATGCCACTCACCCCCAACGGCAAGGTGGACCGCAAACAACTGGTGGCACTGGCCGATCAGCACGCCAACCAACAAAGCAACCGGCAAAGCAACCAGGAATTTATCGCCCCACGCACAGGCACCGAACAAAGTCTGGCCGCTATCTTTGCCGACGTACTCGGCCGCCAGCAGGTTGGCCTGTATGACAACTTCTTCCACCTGGGCGGCCACTCGCTGTTGGCCACGCAAGCCATCGCCCGCATTAATCGCGCATTTCACTGCGACTTGCCCATCGCTGCGGTATTTGAGCGGCCCTGCGTAGCAACCCTGAGTGAACTGCTTGCTACCCTGGACAGTCAGGCCCGCCTGACCGATCACCCGCCAATTGAAAAATGCTCATTGCCAGTCGCGCCACTGTCGTATGCCCAGCAACGACTATGGTTCCTGCAACAGATGGAGGCAGACAGTACCGCCTACAGCATCTTCAGTGCACTGCAGGTCTCTGGCAGCATCAACTCCACGGCACTTGAAACGGCGTTTAATCGGCTGGTGCAACGCCATGAAGTACTGCGCACGTGCTTTCCCGGCACTGAAATGGGTGAGGTGCAAGTAATACCAACGCTGCCAACGCTGCCAACGCTGCCAACGCGACATCTCACCATGCCGCATTTGGATGTCTCGCTGTTGAACCCGGCTCAGCAAGAAACCGAACTGCATCGCATTGCCAGCGAACAAGCCGGCAAGCCATTTGATCTGGCCAGCGATGCACTGCTGCGGGTGATGTTGATCAGCCGCAGCGCCAACGACCACGTGCTACTGGTCAACTTACATCACATCGTTGCTGACGGTTGGTCGATAGGCGTGATGTTAAGCGAAGTGCGCGAGCATTATGCCGATGCGCTGGCGGGCCGCAGCAGCAGCATGCCGCCGCTGAGGGTACAGTACGCTGATTACGCTGCCTGGCAACAACAACGCTTGTCGGGTGAGCGTATGGTGCGCCTGCAGGAATATTGGAAGACCACGTTGGCAGGCGAATTGCCGATGCTGGAACTGCCGTCCGATTGCCAACCCGGTGCCATGATCTCCAACCAGGGCGAGCAATTTTCCCTGATGCTTGATCTGGCCACGTTGAATCAACTGAAAACCCTGTGCCACGAACAAGGGGCCAGCTTATTCATGCTTCTACTCTCGGCGCTGAGCCTGCTATTGCAGCGCGTTACCGCCCAAACGGATCTCATCATCGGCACCCCGGTAGCAGGCCGAACCGAGCCGGAAACCGAAGCCATGATGGGCTGCTTTATCAATTCACTCGCACTCCGGGTGGACGCCAGCGGCAACCCTGATTTCCTCGAACTGCTACGACGCGTCAGAGGCACTTGTCTGGGCGCTTACGAGCATCAAGACATGCCGTTTGAGAAACTGATTGAGCTGCTGCAGCCGGAACGCCGCATAAAGCGCAATCCTGTCTTCGATATCATGCTCAATCTGGTGAATGTACCGGAAGCAGCGCCAGCGGCCACGGCACTGCAGCTACGCGAGCTGGAAATTGGGGCACCCCAGGCCAAGCTGGCACTGACCGTGTATGCCGTTGAGCAAAATGACGGTCTGGCCTTGCGTCTGGTGTGGCAAAAAATGCGCCACAGTCATGGCCAAATGAGCTTATTGGCGGATCAATTGCAGCAGTTGCTGACACAGATCGCGGCCAATCCGGGACGCAGCATCCAGGATTATTCGCTTATTACCCAGCGCAGCCGCGCCTTATTGCCAGACCCGACCCAGGCACTGCCGGATGCGCTTGAAACCACGGTGGGTGATTTGTTCCGCACCACCGCCAAACGCCATGCCCACTGCACGGCAATACGCCATCTGGGACGCGCATTTTCCTATGCTGAACTGGCGCAAACGTCTGCTGCCGTGGCAAAACACTTACTGGAGCAAGATCAATTACAGGCTGGCCAACACGTCGCCATTCACGGCCCACGCAGCTTCGGCCTGGTGGCTGCCATGCTGGGTGTACTGCAAGCTGGCGGTGTGCTCCTGTTACTCGATAAAAACCTCTCGCCCACCCGCCGCAAAGAGATCATTCTCGAATCCGGCGTCGAGCGCCTGATTGAAGTGGCTGAAAACGGCGCAATGGACGGCAGCGGCATCCATGACGATACCAACTGGTGTCATGTGCTCCAACGCGAGCCGCAGCAAATATCCACCACCACATTTACGCCACCAAGCATCGACCCCAACAGCCCGGCTTATCTCTTTTTCACCTCCGGCACCACGGGCCGTCCGAAAGGGATCATCGGCCAACACAAGGGGCTTGCCCACTTCCTCAGTTGGCAGCGCGAGCAGTTTGGCCTGGGCGTCGATGACCGTGCGGCTCAACTCACGGCGCTGGGTTTTGACGTGGTATTGCGTGACATTTTAACTGCCCTCATCAGCGGTGCCACCCTATGCATCCCCGATGATGAACAGGATTTATCCTCCGCCACCCTGTTCCCATGGTTGGCACGGGAGGGGGTGAGCTACCTGCACACCGTACCAACCATCGTTAAGTCCTGGTTCGCCGATCCGCTGGCGATACAACCCTTGCCCGCGCTCAAACATGCTTTTTTTGCCGGCGAACCGCTGCCGGCATCGCTGGTGCACAACTGGCGCAAAGAGGTCAACCCGGCCTGCCGTGTGGTCAACCTGTATGGCCCGACCGAAACCACACTGGCCAAAGCCTTCCACGAGATTGATGGGCAAGCCGAGCTACCTGTCACCATCCCGGTTGGCAAAGCCATTTCTGCAACCCAGTTGCTGGTACTCTCACCCACCCGGAGCCAGTGTGGTCTGGGCGAGCCGGGCGAAATCGTGATCCGCACCCGCTTCCCCAGCCTGGGCTATCTGCGCGGTGGGCACACCCAACCGCAGTTTATGCCCGATCCATTTGGTGCTGATGCAAAGGGCTTGCTCTACTTCACGGGCGACCTTGGCTATTACCGCCATGATGGTTTATTGTGCGTGGCAGGGCGGCGCGATGATCAAGTCAAAATCCGTGGCATGCGGGTTGAGCTGGGCGAAATCCACGCCGCGCTGGTCTGCATGAGCGAGGTGGCCGAAGCGGCCGTAACGGTGTTTGTCACGGCGCAAGGTGACAAACGCATCGCCGCATACTACGTCTCGCGTGCCCCCAATTTGGCACTGGCACAGTTGCAGCAACACTGCCGCGCACGCTTGCCAGAATACATGGTTCCATTGGCCTGGATCGAGGTCGAAAGCCTGCCAACCACGCCTAACGGCAAACTCGACCGCCGCCGCCTGCCCGATCCGCTCACCGCAGCACAAGCGCAGCGGCAAACCCAATTCCTTGCACCTGCGGCCGGGATGGAGCAGGAAGTTGCAGCAATTTGGTGCCAGGTGCTCAATCAAGCGCAGGTCGGGGTCAATGACAACTTCTTTGAATTGGGTGGCCACTCATTACTATTACTGCAGGCCCGTACCTTACTGCAACGCAAGTTAGGGCGCGATATCGCTATTGTGGCCCTATTCCAAAACCCGACCGTTGCCACTCTCGCACGCTACCTGCGCGAAGGCGCCATCGCCCCCTCCGCCATGCTGGAAGAGGTTGCCAATCGCGCAGGCCGCCGCAAGGACGCATTACGCCGTCGGCGTGAAACGGGGCAACGATGAAAGGAGAATTAAACTTGTCGCCAGGCCCGAATAAACACGTCTATATTCCCTTCCCGCGACCCCAAGCAGCGTTGCGCGTGATCTGCCTGCCGCATGCTGGCGGTAGTGCTGGCGCATATCGTCCAATCGCCAGTCACTTGCAAAGCGATATCGAACTGGTAGCGGTGCAACTGCCCGGGCATGGCGCGCGCTTTCGGGAGCCGCCATTTCAGGACATGCACAGTTTGATTGCGGACCTGACCCAACATCTGCGCCCATGGTTGGACAAACCGTGGATACTGATGGGGCACAGCTTTGGCTGCCGCGTTGCATTTGAGCTTGCCCATGCTCAGGCCCGTGCCGGACAAAGCCTGCCGCGTCACTTCATTGCCTCTGCCTGCCGTGCCTTCCATCTGGCCAGCAAGCGTATTTCCCAAGCCAGTTTGAGCGATGAAACACTGATGCAACGCACCCGTGTCTTGGGCGGCACACCAGAAGAAGTCATACAAAATAAGCAATTGATGGCCTTGCTATTGCCCGCTTTACGTGCCGACATGGCCATTGCCGACGCACACCAGGTCGGCCCGCGTAAGCGCTTACCGATGCCAGCCACAGTCATGATGGGAAGCCAAGACCTCAGCACACCCGAGCACAGTGGGCCAGCCTGGCAAGCCTGGCAAGCCTATTTCCGCGACCATGTTGCCATGGCCGAATTTGACGCAGGCCACTTCTTCATTAACTCTCACCCGAAGCAAGTGGCTCGGTGCATCAACCGAATCGGCTGCGAAATTCTTCACGCCCTGCAAACAGAACCTGCAAGGTGGCCAATGCACAACAGGCCCAACTCGCAGCTATGTTACAATAATGCGTTCAACGCAATCCTACAATCGTCCAACCCTCCAACCATTCAGGCATAGGAAAAAATCATGGAATTAAAGCTTCTCGACTCAATAGAACCCTACCATCAGGCATTGGCTGACCTGCTCATCGATTGTGTACACGATGGTGCCTCCATCGGCTTTGTACCACCTTTGAGCCAGGAAGATGCACGGGCCTATTGGAATGCGGTCATGGCCGATCTGCGCGGTGGTGGTCGGCTCTTGCTGGCGGCCTTTGTCAATGGCGAGCTGGCTGGCAGCGTGCAATTATCGCTGTGCGGCAAGAAAAATGGCTTACACCGTGCCGAAGTTGAAAAGCTCATGACCCACACCAGTCAGCGCCGTATGGGCGTCGGGCAGGCGCTGCTGACGCGCATTGAGCAACTGGCGCAAGATCGTTTGCGTACCTTGCTGGTGCTCGATACGCGCTCCGACGATAACGCCTCTCGGCTCTACCTCAAATGTCATTATATCGAGGCTGGCCGCATTCCGTCCTACGCCCTCAGCGCCAATGGAGAACTGGAAGGAACGACCTACTTCTACAAGTTGATCTGATTTCATGTTTTTACCGCCCTCTAAATCGACCGCCCTACTGATTGCAGCCAGTACTCTTTGTACCGCCACGATCACCCAGGCTGATACGTCCGCGCCCACTGCTGCAAACGAAGCACCATTGCAGCAGAGCGTGAAGTTCAAATTCAAGACCTTTGCCGACAAACAAATCTTTGATGCCCCATCAGAACGCTACGCGACAATACAAAGTCTGCAAGCCGATTACGAATCTGCCGTCAACATTGGCAAGGCCAGCATCGGCATCGATACCAGTCTGTTTGCCGCCTTGCGCCTGATGGGTAGCGACAATGCCGGCAATCTGGCCTATATCGATAAAAGTGGACATGGCAGAACTGATTCCAGTTGGGCATATCCAGGCCAATACCTGCTTAAGGGGCGCTATGGCGAGGCGGGCTTCAAACTGGGCTTGCAACGCTCTAGCGGTGCCTATTTCGAGGGCAAGGAAAATCGCGCGCTACCCGCCACCTTTCGCGGCATTACCCTCTCAGGCCCAGGCCCCGCCAAAACCAATCTTGAAGCGGGCAGCTTTGACGCCGTCATTGGTCGTGGCCATTCACACTTAGCGCCCTTAAGCACCGCATTTGGCGGCGTTTTGCTCAAGCGGGTTTCCTATGCGGGGGCAACATGGAATACCTCTGGCAAAGACGGGGTAAATGTCTTCGTTGAACAGGCCGATGATGTCTGGAATAAATACTATGGCGAATGGCGTTTTTCCAGCCACGGCCCGTTTGGCACCAATCTGAACCTGTTCACCAACGCCTACCTCACTAAAGATCAAGGCGCTGGCAAGCAAGGCAAGATAGACAATAAAGCGCTCAGTGTGGCATTGAGCCTTGCCAAGGATGATATTTCTTTCACGCTCGGCTACCAACATATTTTCAGTGATCAGTTTTACGATTTCATCAGTGAAACTTCCGGCGCAACCCTGGCCAACCAATTACTCATGGACTATAACGCACCACGCGAGCGCTCCTTGCAAATGCTTGCCGAAATTGATGGCAAGCACCTGCACCTGCCCGGTCTGAAACTGGTCACCTGGACCGTGTGGAGCCAAGGTGCAGACGCCAGCAAAACAGCCCTGGGCTATGCAGCACCGGATCATCCATTGCACGACACCTATTGGAAAAACGGTCAGCCCATCCACGGCCGCCACCATGAATTGGGCATCAACACCATCTACAGCTTTAAAGACAGCAACAAGGTCAGCTACCGCCTCAAACTTTTTGCTGCCCACCACTGGGCCGATCCATTTTATGGCGATGGCAATGTAACCGAATATCGGGTGACGTTTGAGGTCGGATTTTAATGTGGCGCAAGCCTCTGGCTTAACATGCTGGTGGCAGCAAGCCCGCCGATCCGACGCATGTCGGTCAACCAGGCGGCACTGGCCGCTGCCGGACATTGGTTATGATTGCCGCCAGAGATCAGCAATTGCGTTTTTGGCTCAGCGGCCTTTTGATACAGGTGCTCGCCAAACCGTACCGGAATGACTTTGTCGCCACGGCAATGGATAAATAACTTGGGCATGTGCAACTGGCCCACTTTTTGATCCGAGGCAAAGCGTTGGGTCAGCACCAGGGACATGGGCATCCAGCTATACGAGGTCGATTGCGCGACATCGGCTACCGAGGTAAAACTACCCTCAACCACCAGCGCGTCCATGCCCTGGGCTTTTGCACCCAATTCCACGGCTATGGCACCACCGAGAGAATGACCGTATGCCAGATGCTTGCGGGCACGCGGTGCCAATTCTGCCAAGCGCTGCCAGGCGGCAGCGGCATCAGCATAGGCCGAACGCTCCTCCGGCAGCACATTGGCACTACGCCCAAAACCACGATAATCGATTGCCAAAACCGCAAACCCCGCCTGACGCAAATTCCCGATTGCTTTAACATTGGTCGATATGGTGTCCGCATTGCCATGCAAATACAGTAGCGCTGGTGCATCCTCAGTATCACCAGGCAACCACCAACCATGCAATTTGCTGCCAGCCACGCCGCCTGCGTCAGGCGTCGCTATCCATTCATCGGAAAACTTCAGCGCTTGTGCCGCTGGTGTTTGTTGCGCATCGAGTTTGGGCTGAAAAATCATACGGCGTTGCCAATGGTTAAATTCAACATAGCCCCAAGCCAACAAGCCTGCAAGCAGGCACAGCACGATTATACGGGTTCGGACTCGGGTTCGGACTCGGGTTCGGACTCGGGCTCGGATTTTGGTTAAAATCGACATCATCATTCTTTCTTTTGGTTCATCTCTGATCCGGTTGCAGCAATCAGTTAATTAGTTATTTTGCCAATAACCGGGCGGCAGATTCGCCGTGCCGGTATTGGCGGGGCTATTTGTACCAAAAATATAGCGTGGCCTTTGCAAAGGCTGGCGCCGCGCATCCTGCCACATATACAATGTTTGCCCATGCGGCAACGCAGAACTTGGTAGCAGTGCCTGTGTTGACAGCGGTGGCCAAACACCAGGAGCCAGGGTATGGCAGGAAACGCAAAACGCATTGGCTTGCGTGGCAGGCCGCGCCTGCGTGACGGCCAACTGCCCCTCCGGCATCAACAGGGCTGCACGCACCGAACTGGCCCCGGCAATGCTATCCCGATGCGAGGCACCCGCTTCATCGCCATAATTGACGTTACAGGCGACCCGTTGCCCGATCAGCAGTGGCTTACCTGCACGGGTCAACAGGCGGCTCACTTCGCCCGTAGCAAACGCTTGCTGATAGCTTGCCGAGCTGTTATACAAGCTGCCGGACGAAGCCACAAACAGCGTACCACCGGCATAATTGCACAACACTTCCGGGTTGAAGCCGAGCGACGCTGCGCTCATCGGGTTCATTACATCGGCGTTATTGGCATACGCACGGTTGGAGACCACTTTAAATTCGTCGATCCAGCCGACAAACTGGGCACCACCCAACACGATGGATGACGCAGCACGGGTGCTATTCATATTAAAACTCTGCACGCCAGAAAATTGCGCCAGCGCCATGCCGTTGATCAATACCGTGAGGCGCTTATTGCGCTGCTTGACCAAACCCAAATGGACGTAACCATAATTACCCAATTGTGTGGCGGGGATCGCCACATCGCCCACCCGGGTGCCGTTGCTTTCGAAAAAACGCAGGGTCCGATTGCTGATCAATTCTACCTTGGCACCATCGGCCAGGGTGAGCAACATGGCATTGGTAGCGCTGGCGGGCGTGGTGCTGGCAAACGCCAGGCCGAAGTACCAATCCGAACTGGTCGCGACACTGCGGTTCAGACACGAGGCGCTCCCGGCGTTGCTGCAGTCGTTACCGTAGTCGTAGGACACCTGGGCATTGGCACGCAAGTAAAAGCCCTTGCCTTTGATACCGCCACCGGCCACCGGTTCTATCCGCGCGTTCCCTGTCACCACACCAAAACTGGGTGGATTCCAGTCGCGCAGCGTTGAGGTAGCGGCATTTTGCAAACGGATATTATTGGAATTAAAATTACCATTCGCCGTAAAACCATTGAGGTAAGTAGCACCCGAAAACGCCGCGTTCATGTCGGAATACACGAACACATTTTCGTCGATATAGTCATCAAATGCGATTTCGTCGGTGCCCTTGCCTTGCGAAATCGGCCAAACCACGTCACGCGGCGTTCTCATCTGAAATGAAGACGAGAAGGCGAACAAATTCTCCAGCGAATCAATAATATTCACATTCGAGGCATTAAAGGTGCCTTGGGTCGGCGTTTGCGATGCGCTATTGACGCGGCTGGAGCCAACCAGCATCGGGCCTTTATCGGCATACAGATTCATCATGCGGCTATTGTTCAAATTCAGCCCAAAATCGGTATTATTCAAAATGGCAGAATCGAGCAAGACAGTTTTACCGTGCGTCCATAATCCGGCCACCGCCACGCCGTGTGCCACGGTGGCATCTTCCTCGGGAACGGTCGTATTCGCATACGGGCCGGTCGGCGGTGTATTGCGGTAATAGCTTTGCGAACCATAAAACAGCGCTGCCTGGGTGCCCAGCATATTAAAAAATAAATTGCTGCCATTGCGGTCTATCCAGGGGTAAGAGCCGGGGAAGACATCATTTTGCCCAATTGGCACGCCGGACGAATCCTTAAGCCGATATTTGGCAAAGCCATAGCGCGAATTGACATCGTTATCAAAGAATGCGTTTTGGATTGGTTTGAAATTTTTCCAGCCACTGATATCGCAAGCTCTGGGAGAATACGCATACGACATATTCCACTGTCTTTCGACGCCATTAAAGACCCAGGAAGAATTGGCCGTGCGCCCGACCAGCAAGCGCCCGTCAGAAGTGACCATGGGCTCCAGAAAGCTTGAAAACGCATTATTTTGAATGAACTCGGCATGGGCAGCGTCGATATTAACTGAAGAAATGGCTGCCGAGGTGGTTTTGGGATTGCTGACCTGCACGGTAACCGGAGTAGACCAGATTTGCACCCCGCCACCCGGCAAATCGACGCTGGAAATGACTTTAAAGGCGTAGCAGTCTTTGCTACCGCATTGTTGAATGCCGGTAAAACCGGTCTCCGCTGTCGCGCCCGAAAACGTGCCATAAGGCCCGGCTTGCCCACGCACGCCTTGCCGATAGTCGGGCAAGCCATTGCAGATGGTCATATGATGCGGTGAAATGCCTGATTTTGGATACAGTGCCGACGAGGCCACGCTAAACCCTTTCGCACCGGGTAGCAACAATTCGCCCATGCCATTGGGGCCAGTCATGAAGGGACTACCGCCCAGCGCCGCATCGACCGATTCTGGCCGCAGCACATGAAAGTTGATGGTATTGTCCTTGACCACGATGCCAACCCGACCATCGACCGTGGTGCGTATCGGCGCGATAATCGGGCGCGCAAACATGGGCGCACCATTTTGATACTGTAAGGGCGCAAATGGCTGGCCTTGCGTAGCACGGGTGGTTTGTGGTGGCGGCGCGTTAGGCATATCTAGCTTGTCACCTGGAGACAAGGCCACCGCATGCGCAACCGGCACGGCGAGCAAAATCGGCACGATCAGGATGGAACTTAACCGCGCGGCCAAACGAGTACCGGAGACCGCCAAGGCGACAGAACGACAGGGTATTGCATTATTTAATATTTTCATGAAAAGTCACAATTACGATGAAAGGTTGAGATGGAATCCAGGTGTAACCATTACCACGGCGCAAATTGCATGAATCGATGAAGACTATCAATGAATTAAAATTAATACTTTTTTTAGAATTAAAATTTTTCGCTAGTATATCATGATCAATTTGCTGCGAGCAATATTTTTTACCCTGAAGGAACAATCCATTGTGTTCTGCAATCATCGTCGTCCTGCAATCATCGTCGTCCTGCAATCATCGTCGTCCTGCTACGCACCGCCGCCTGGGCGGCGATTCCGACCTGCTACCTGTACCACCGTACCACCGTACCACCGCTACCACCGCTACCACCTGCGCGGCTTATGCCACAATCACTTCCGACAATTTCCGCCGCACCGACTTGCTGGTGAAGTTGGATTTGCCAACGCGGAACAAGAATAAGGGTTCTGTGCTCGCTGCCAGATTAGCGCTGATTTTGAGTTTGTCGGCAGTTTCGGACATCTCGGTCGGATAACAAAGCGGCTGCACAGCGTAACCCTGGGCTGTGGCTTCAAGGTAGACCCGTTCAGCCATCCGACCAGCTTGTACCCGCGCGTTAGGCGATGCACCGTCGGCATAGACCAACCCCCAATGCGTGGTGGCGGGCGCGATGTTATCCACCGAATCGATTTCGCCTTGTTTAAACTCGTTGCCAAGAATATCTTCTTTGGTTGCAAACCGCTCCACCCACTGCTTCACGTAGAAAGGTGCGTCATTGTTGTAGACGGCAATGCCATCGCCCTTGCTTTCCCATTCCTGCTGCTTGATGCGAAACCATTTCATGCCGTCAATATGGCGGCTACCCTCTGTCAGGAAGCTACGTACCGATTCTTTGGTCAAGTCAAGCACTTTGGCGGTAGCGGCTGGCGTCGAAAACCAGGTCAGGTGAATGCCCGGCAAGTTCGCCTGTTTGTCGAGCGCAGTGGTCAGATCGGCTGATACCGGCTTGCTGATGTCGTATGCAGTGCGTGTGGTCTGACGCGCAAACAAGGCATCAAACCACGGATGCGTCACCACAGAGGCACGCGCCAACTTCAGGGTGGCGCAATAACCGCTGCCTGCAAACTGCCGATCAGCATCCACTTCATCCACCGTCGCCACGTAGCCCAGGCGTTGTGCAGCCACGCTCATGTTCTCCAGGGCGCAACCGATCGCCATCAACATCATCCGCCATGCCACGTCGGCACTGCCGAGATGGCGGCGGAGGTCGGCATAGACCCGAATGCGATCGCCCTGCAGTTGAAATTTCCAGGGCTGGGTGTTGTGCGGGCTGGGGGCGAGCGTACCGCACATGACGATGTATTGCATATCGGTCATCGTGCCTTTGGTTTTCTGCCGCCAATAGGCGTAGGCAGGGGCGTCCTGGTGGCTACTACAGCCAGGCAACACCAGCACCGATGCGCCGAGCATTGAAGCACCCACTGCGCTCCCCGCCGAGAGTCGCATAAAGTTGCGGCGACTGATGCCTTGCTGATTATCTTGTTTCATTTCAGATTTCCTTTGCTAAACTTTGCTAAATATTGAAATAAAGTGCGGCGCGCATCCAACTCATCGATACTGCTCAGCGTTCATGCAACCACCACATGCCGGAAAAAACATGCGCCTCATTGTATCCGACTCGCCCGATCAAAAATGTGCGTTGATCCGGGCCAACCGCCCGCTTTAACTGCGCACGAAATAAGCCGGTACGCAAATCAAATTCCAACCGTGCATCGGAAAAGCCGAGCCGATCACCCGTGCCACTATACACACATTTGTAAATGGTTTCCTTGACCGAAAACAGTGCCCAGGCATGCAACATCATTGCCTCATGCGGCATGGATTGCAACCAGCATACTTCTTCAGGCACACAGACACGATCAAGAATGGGCACCGGGAACGGGGTTTGACGGTTATCAACATCAACCCCCAGTGCCACGACTTGATTGCTACGCCCGACAACGCTCACAATACAGCCTTTGGTATGACTGATACTACCGACCGCACCATGAGGCCATATCGGGCAACCATTGGAATCTTTGAGAATGGCGGGCGCACCCATTTGCAGCCTTGCCAATGCCCGCCGGGCGCAGTAACGGCCTGCGGCAAATTCGCCTTTGCGTTTGCTGATGGCGTTGCGCACCAAAGCCAGTTCGCTGGGGTGCAATTGGGATTGATCCATCGGTGCGGCCACGGTTTCGACGCTAAATAGCCTATCTGGAAACAAGCCGTGCAATGAACTGATCGCAGCTTGCTCCTGGTTCATCATGGTTTGCTTGCCCACATATTGGACTGTCCCAACAAGCGCAATGCCAGAAACGCAAACAACACCATGGTCAGACTAAAAATATGCTGACTGCCGAAGTATTGCATGATCAGCGCTGCCGTCATCGGCGCAATCATCGAGCCAAAACTGAATGCTGTGGTAAACAATGCGCTCCCCGCCGGAAGCTGGTCGCGCGACAATAATTGCGCCAGCAGTGCCAAGGCAATGGCAAATACTGGCCCAATGCAGGCACCGGCAACAAACGACAGCACGGTCACCAACATCACCTGCTGTGCCGAGACCAAGGCCAGCGTCGAAAAGACACCTACCAGCGCACAAAAAAGCAATACGCGCTCACGCCCGTAACGGTCAGCCAGATGGGTCAGCGGCAAGGTACTGAGAATACTGCCCACCACAAACACCGAGAACGCGAGGCCAATTTGGCTGACGGTAAAATTTTGTCGCAGTAAAAACACCGGGTACAGCGACATCAGCGTCGCTTCTGCCACGCCATAGGCGAATACGGCGTGCAGCGGCAGTGACAGCCGCCGCAACAAACCCGGTTGTCGCGGCAGTGGGTTGCTGCGCAGCGCAGGTAAAAATAATAGGACGCCGGGCAAACCAAGCAGCATGATGCCACCACCCACGCCAAATGCCAGTTTGGGGGATAGATCATACAGGGCACTTCCGATCAATGGCCCCACGCCCAAACCCAAACCAAACGCCAGTGCATGTAAGCCATTCAAGAGCGCACGCCGATTTTCATCAACCAGTTGGTTCAGCGCCGTCTGGCCGCTAATCATGTATAAACCGACCCCCACCCCCATGATGGCGCGCAGGATAAACCAGGCCACAGCATCGCCATACATCGGAATCTGGGCCGCTGAAACGGCGGTCAGCAACAGGCCGACCACCATCGCCACCCGTGCACCCATCTGCCGCAGCAGGTAGGCAGCACAGGGTGCAGCCAACATAACGAATAGAAAAAACAAGGTGGAGTTGGCACCGATCAGCACATCGCTGGCGCGATGTTGCGCCATCAATGTCGAGATCAGCGGATTGAACAATCCCATTGCGGCACCAGCCAAAAACGAGACTGAACAGAGCGCCACAATCGCGGGCGACCATATTTGCCCACCGGGGTTGTCATCCGCTTGACTCATAAATTAATCCCCGGTTTAAAGGTTTTCGTCATCGCCTGGATTACGTTCAACTGACCCGAACCATACGAATACATATCCTGCTTGCCGAAGATATTGATCGACTCGCCAGTAATGCCGTTGGACTGCTCCGATGCCAGGAAGGAAATGACATCGGCGATCTGCTTGGTCGGAATCGAATTGCTGCGGAACGCTTCGGGCGTCATGCGGGTATCGACAAAAGCCGGGCAGACGGCATTGACCTGGATATTTTTCTGCTTGAGTTCCTCCGCCAGTGCCTTGGTCAAACCAAGTATCGCGTGCTTGCTGGCAGAATAGGCGGTAAACAAAGGATAACCGATCACACTGGCTGCCGAACCGAGGTTGATTATTTTGCCGCCACCCCGTGCAATCAGATGAGGAATTATAGAGCGGCAACATAAATAATTGCCAATCAGGTTGACGTTGATGATGTACTGCCACTCTTTCGGATCGGACTCTGCCAGCAAGGATGAACTATTGAGCCCGGCGTTATTAATCAGAATATCGATGCCACCAAACTGCGCCATGACTTGGCGCACCATCGACTCAACCTGAGCCTGCTCGGTCACGTCGGCAATGATGCCGATGGCGTCCGCCCTCACGTTGCGCACTTCTTCCAGCGCCAGATCAAGCTGCTCCTTGGAACGTGACACCAATGCGACGCTCGCACCCTGCCCGGCCAGGAGGGCCGAAAGAGTGCGACCAATGCCACGGCCTGCACCTGTTACGATGACGACCTTGCCTGCCAGCGGCGTGCCAAGCATCGGCTGCAAGGTTGTGTGCGCCTGAGTAGCCGGAGACGGCTGGGCGAGGCGTGGCTGCCCGGAACCGAACGCAGCCTGGGTAGCCACCGGCGGCTGTGCCGGGCGTGGTTGGGAACCGAACGCCGCCTGAGTAGCAGGCGGCTGTGCCACAGGCGGCTGTGCCGGGCGTGCTTGGGTGGAACCGACCGCCGCCTGGGTGGCCGACTCCGCCAACATATCATGCATCAGTGCCATATAGCGCTGCCCGACGCGCCGGATGGTAGCAGGGAGGTGAAAGTTGTTGGAATAATTGATATCAACATGCATTGCACCATCGGCCGATGAAAAGAATACCTCAATCAAAGAAATACGCAGTTGATTCGGCGGCGAGAAGCGTTGATCCCACTCATCATCGGCAATTTCAAACAAGCTACTGGGACGCAAATCGCGGTTACCCAGGTAATTGGCGCGAATCTGTGTCAATTGATTGTCCGGGTAGATATTTGAGGGCAAACGGGAACCTACCAGGTCATAGCTGACGCCATTTAACGGCACGCTTTCAAATTCCTTGCGAATTTCGGCAAGCAAGTTAGGCCATGCCATACCACCAGCAATACGCACACCGACCGGATGATTGATGGCGAAATCACCGATGGCATCGAAATAGTTGTGCCCCGGCCCAAAATCACGTCCATGGGTACGGTGACTCAACACAACCCGCGCCTGACCACTCCATTCTGCCAGCATACGGTACAACGGTGCCAGTAACAGCAAATAAATGCCACAATTATGGCGCTGCCGTGCCCGCTGTAAGGCAGTATGTTCAAGCGGTGTCAGAGTAAAACGCTCAGTGACAGAGGATGCCTCAACATTGGCCCCCGTGCTGTGATCAATCGGCACCGAAAACGTGGTGGTTTCTTTGGCAGGGTAGTGCGAAGTCCAATAATTGACGTAACTTGCCGTTGCCTCATTGGTGCGATGCGCTTCCAATGCGTCAAGGTAGTTGATAAAGGGCGTTGGCTTTGTTTCGGCCGGGATTGGCGCACCCAAAAGCAGATCACGATAAATGTCCCACACACTCTTGAACACCAGGGTGTTGCTCAACAGGTCGCTGATTATGTGATGGCCAATCGTGCAAAAATCGAAGCGGCTCGGCGTCTCCTTAATAATAATCACACACCATAACGGCGTGCCATTATCGATGCGCAAACCATCCACCCTATCCCGGATCAATTGTCGTAACTGGATGTTCCGTTCTTCCGCCGGCAAATGGCTACCATCATAATACTCAGCTTGCATCGGCACGTCCAACTGCGGGAAATGCTGATACCATTGATGATCTTTTTGATAGAACCTGGAACGTAGGGCCGGTTGCCGCTGCGCCAAAATATTCAATGCCTGATTGAATAAATCAAGATCCAGCGGTTGCAGGTAGGTGAAGCGGGTAAATCCGGCCCACAAGTAAGGCGGCGAGAAATAGCGCAGCATCCAGTATTGTGCCGGGCAGATCGGGTAGTGCCCTGGCAGGTTGGTCGGCACAATGGCGGTGGCGGTCTGGGCATTGTCTTGCGGCGTGCCTTCGGCCAGTTTTTTGAGCGCATTGCGATCGAGCTTACCGTTTTGGTTTTTCGGCAAGCTCGGTAGCCAATCGAAGCGATGCGGCAGCATGTAATGCGGTAACGATTTGGAAAGGAATTCGCGCAGATCACGCACTTCAATTGCTTGGCCCGACATCCAGGCCGACAGGCGCAAATGGCCATCGCCGTAATCGAGCGCCAACACGCCAGCCTCCCGAATCGATGGATGGGTACACAGCACGGCTTCGATTTCGCCCAGTTCCACACGAAAGCCGCGAATCTTGATCTGGGTATCAATGCGGCCACGATAGTCGAAGCTACCATCAGGCAATTGCACTGCCAAATCACCAGTTCGATAGAGGAACTTGCCGGGAATGTGCGGGAACGGATTGGCCCGGAATGATTGTGCTGTGCGCTCAGGATCGTTCAGATAGCCATGCGCCAATTGAATGCCACCAATCCATAATTCGCCCACAACGCCCGTTACCAGAACTTGCATGGCCTCATCAAGCACCAACAAATGCACATTGGGCATGGCACGACCAATTGGAATGCGCGTTTCGGCCGGGCCAGGCAGACCCATGACCTGATGCGCACTCACGTCGATGGACGCTTCGGTCGGGCCATACAGATTGGCCATGCCGGTACGTTGGCCAAAGCGCGTCATCCAGCGTTTGACATAGGCCACCGGCAGCGCTTCACCGCTAAATATAAGCTGGCGCAGATTGGGAAATTCAAGCGCCTGTTCTTCAATCGCATTCAGGAATTCGCCAAACAGGGATGGCACAAAATGCATCACATCAATGCGACTATCGCGTACCCATTGTGCCAATTGCCAAGGGTCGCGCAAAACTGCGGTTTGAACCGGGCAGAGGGTCGCCCCGTGCATCAGCGGCCAGAACAACTCCCAGACCGAAATATCGAAGCAAATCGAGGTTTTTTGCGCCACCCGTTCGCCCGCCCGCATTTGGAACATTTGCTGATGCCAGTCGAAACGATTGGCATAACCGCGATGGCCCAATACCACGCCCTTGGGTTTGCCGGTTGATCCTGATGTGTACAACACCACCATTGGATCATCGGGATGGCTGATGCAATTGATATCCTGGGTTGGATAGGCATTCCAGGCCGAACGCGGCAAGCTGGTCAGGTTGGGCAGTGCCGGACCGACCGGTTCATCCACAAATACAAGGGTGCGTAGGGCCAGTGTGGGCGACAGACATGGCGTCAACTGCGCAACGACCGCCTGTTCGACCAGCAAAGTGGCGATCCTGGCATGTTCCAGCATATATGAAAGGCGTGCTGCCGGATAATCCGGGTCAAGCGGCACATACGCAGCACCTGCTTTCAAGATCCCCAGCACCGCCACTTGCAGATTCGATCCGCGATGCATCATGAGGCCGACCAAACTACCACGCCCGACACCTTGCGCCCGCAACAAATGGGCCAATTGGTTCGATTGTCGTTGCAACTGGCCATAGCTCAACATGCTGCTGTCAGACATAATCGCGATTGCGTCCGGCGTGCGGTTGCATTGCGCGACGATGGCCATGTACGGCAGAGCAGCAAGTTCGATTGCTGCGCCGGGGATGGGCGCACTTGGCATGGCACTTGGGGTGGGCGCACTCAACATGGCGCTCGGGGTGGGGCTTGGCGCGACCGCCGCCATCGTGGCGACATGGGGTGCCATTGCCGCAGTAGCACCAGTTTGCGAAGTCAGAGATGCGGCCATTTCGTTGAGTGTACGACACGCCAACAAGGCCTGACGGTTAACTTTGCCCACGAAATGCTCCAATCTGGCCACGATCCGAATTCGCTCCAGAGAATCCAGTCCGAGATCGGCTTCCAAATCCTTGTCAAGATCGGTAGCGCGCAGTGCCTGATGCATCACCTCTTCAGCCACTTGCCGCACTTGTGCTGCATTGGCGCTATCGACGTAAGCACTTGCAGCGAGGGGGCGCGCTGCGCTCAGTGGCACCTGATAGTTGGCCAGATCGCGCAATTGATGTAAGAACGCATCGGCAACGCGAATCACAAACTCCAGTTGATAATAGTTTCTATCGTAGTTTGTAGTACAGCCTAAACAACCATGGAATAGTTCAACCACAGTATCGAGTGTACCCGCGTTGGTGACGGTGGCCGCTTGATAATCGATTACCGTCAGCGGCCCGTATTGGGTCGCAATATGGGTGTTGCCGATGTAGGGCAGATACAGATTGGATTTCATACCGGCCCGAATCATACCAGTCAGCGCTTCGCTGATACGACCATTTTCGAGATGCAATTGTTCGCGCACGGCGATGGCAGCCTGCCGACACTGTGCACGATCATAACCGGCCGAGAGGGCGGTGCCGATATCGCGCTGCACCCTTTGCACCAGGGTTTGCCAATCTTCTGTGGGCGCTGGCGTGGCAAAACCGAGTGCCAGATTTTGCGCGAAGCAACCAATCACGCCAGTGGCATCAACTCCAGGATAAACCCGGCCACTGGTGGGAACATTAAGGAATAAGGGATCTTGCGCACTGCCGAAGCTGGCAATAGTGCGCAGGTAGGCAGCCACCAGCAGCGTATTCATCGGCACCCGCATCAGGCGAGTGCAATCCAACAAGGCCTGGGTCGTTGCAGCGTCCACATGAAAGTGGTAATTTTGAACGTCCGCACGTTGGCTGGTACGTGGGGAGTTGCAAGGATTCCAGAAAAACGATTGTTTTCCCTGCTCACGGATAAATTCAACCAAGGCCTTGTCTTCGTCCGGTTTGTGCCATCCGTTAATCGCGGCCACCACCTCTTTATATTGCGCCACGGTGGTGGCGGGTGGCAGATCAGCAGGGATACGCGTTGCAATTGCCTGATACAGCAGCATAAACTCGCGCATTACCTGCTGATTCCCCAAGCCATCCGAAATAAGATGATGGTTGGTAAAGAAAACTTCAAACACCTGATCAGCTAATTGATAGACAAAAAAGCGATGCAACAAGGGGCTTTCGAGTATCCATTGTTCGTTGACACAACGCGCGATTTCATCGGAGCAAGCCTTTTCCTGTTGCGCCCCGCTAAGGTGGCGCATATCAGTAACGGGCAGTGTGGGCGCAATAACCCCTTCCATTACTTCAAAGCGATATTGCTTGAAGCTGGTAGCCTTGGGCGGAATGACAAAATGGGCGCGCAAGGCCGGATGGCGCGCCATCAAATCAGTCCACGCCTGACGCGCAATGTTCAGATCAAACGGCCCCTTGACCCGGATGCGCGAAATCAGGCTGCAGGTGGAGACCGCCCAATGCGAAACCAGGAACGGATATTGCGCGTACAGGATTTCAACATCGACCGGTTGCGCTGCCGGGCTGGCAGGCGTGGTAGCAGCGGCCAGCGCCGACACCGGTGCCGCGACCGCTGCAGCGCCACCACTATCTTGCCATGGCGCGAGCAATTTTACCATGTCACCGAGGGTCGGGATTTGCATTAATTGCTCAGTGGGCACGGCGCTCAGAAACTCATTACGCCGACTCTCGGGAATCAGTTGCAACAGGCTTTGAGTGAGCGCCACCATCTTTATCGAATCGATGCCCAGATCACTTTCGAGGAACATGTCATTTTCCAGATCGCCCGGACTATGCCCGGTAATGCCGGAGATCAGTTCAAAAATTTGTGCTGTTGAGCTGGCACCAGAATTGCCTGAAGCCGGGATCGGTGCTGGTGCTGGTGCTGGTGCTGGTGCTGGTGCTGCCGCCCACGCAGCAGGCGGCTGATGGTTGACTTGCGGCGCGACGGCTGCCCATGCCTCCGGTGCCGGGGCGGTCGCTGCCACTGATGCCGGCGGTGTCACTGGTGCCTGCGATGCGGTGCCCGTGGATAAGCCAGCAAAGATGGCATCAAGCTCGCCCAAGGATTGGACTTGCATTAAACGCTCACTGGGAATTTCTTGACTAAACGCTTCGAATTGCGATGGTGGAACCAATTGCATCAGCGATGTCACCAATGAAACCATTTTTATTGAATCAATACCGAGATCGCTTTCCAGAAAAAGGTCTCCTTCCAGGTCATTCGGATTATGTCCTGTGATCTCTGCGATTGCTTCGCGAATCTGTTTCCTGATTGTATCTTGCGACATTTGCTAATCTCCCATGGGTTATTTGATGGCTTGCAGTTTTCCTGATATTGCCCATCTTCGATCTATTTAAGTTCGCGTTGCAATGCCTGTGCTATCTGCGCTCTCTCAGCAGGCGATAAGGCTGTACTGACCGCCGGCGTCAAACGCATCAGAAGCCCCGCTTGCGGCACCGGAGGCACCTGAGGCACTTGAGCCACTTGAGCCACTTGAGCCACTTGAGGCGCTTGCGGCGCTTGCGGCGCTTGCGGCGCGACGACAGGACTGGCGACGCCAGCCGCTGCTAACGGACGCAGTAGCC
Source organism: Burkholderiaceae bacterium (assembly GCA_046597185.1). Taxonomy (GTDB): domain Bacteria; phylum Pseudomonadota; class Gammaproteobacteria; order Burkholderiales; family Burkholderiaceae_D; genus CAMBDR01. The sequence continues at coordinate 20,619 of JBKJLF010000708.1, forward strand.
CGGCTCCCGCTGCATGGCCTGCGCCTGATTGCGTCGGTGCCAGCGGACTGTAACGAAACTGTTTGTGCTCAAATGGATAGGTAGGCAGTGGGATACGACGCACGCCACGCTCCAAGAGCGGCCGACTGTTGAAACGAATACCACGCACCGAAAGCCGACCAAACAGGGACAACAAGCGCTCCACTGCACTGCCTGGATGCTTCAAATCAATCCAGTTGGCATCATCAATCACGCCAAGTTGATTGCGCAAATTGGGAGAATTTCCAATATGAACACAAACAAAATCAGGATTGGACAGGTCGCGCAGGTCGTTGGCCATCAAACCACGTGGGAATTGCAGATAACCTTCCAGTTGCACTGCAACCTCTTCGTGATTTGAGTGCAGTACCGCACCTGGAATCACTAACGGACAATTCCAGCTTTCCTGCCCTTCCCCACCGTGTTCAGGGGTGACCGTGAGTTCACGTTGTCCCATAGCATAGCGGCTCAGCATTTCAGCCGCTTGTCGAATACTCAAGGTGCCCAAAAGGCAGGCACCGACCAATACCCCCGTACCTTCGGCGATCACCGCAGTCGGTTCGATTTCCGCCGCCATGATCATCCGGCCCAGTGCGTACTGCACCGCAAACGAGTACAGCAATTCATCAAGGTGATGCTGGGTCAGGGTATTGCCCTGCTCCATGGCTTGACTATAGCGGTCTTTGCACAGATCACAAATTTGCTGCAACTGCGGAAAGCGCGCGACCAGCACATCAATGTCGTCACCATTCATCGGGCTAACGCCATCCAGGGTGAGATAGAACTGCGGCGTCTGCTTCGGATTACTACGCCCGGAAACAATCCCCGGTTCGACACGGCCGCTGGCCACGGCATCGAGCTTGGCCAACAAGTCACTGCGAGCACGCACCAGGAACGTCGCTTTGAATGCCAGATCACGCTGACCGCTGTTCATCGCAGCGCATACCTGGGCCGCTTCGACTTCCGGATGACGCGTCAGGTACTCGGTCAGGCGAGAGGCGACTTCCTGCAACACTTTCTGGGTGCGTCCTGTGAGGATCAGCAGATTCGATTCCTGGCCGGGGATACCAGTACGTTGTTCATGTATCTCCGGAGCCTGTTCCAGCACCACATGGCAGTTGGTACCACCAAAACCGAACGAGTTAACGCCCGCCCGTAGCGGGTGTTCACCCGGAGTCCATGGCTGCGGTGCCCCCGCCACCACATAGAACGGTGAATGTTCAAAATCAACGTGCGAATTAGGCTCGGTGAAACCGACCGTGGGTGGAATCATGCGATGCTGCATCGCCATCAATACCTTCATCAAACTTGGCAGGCTGGAGGCCGACAAACTATGGCCAACCGATGATTTGAGCGAACCGATACCGCAAAACTGGCTGCGGTCGGTGAACTTACGGAACGCTTGAATCATGCCATCAACTTCGACCGGATCACCCAGCGGCGTGCCAGTGCCGTGACACTCGATATAGCTGATGCTTTCCGGCGTGACCCCGGCATTGTGATACGCCTTGCGCATGGCATCAGCCTGGCCTCGTGGGTTGGGTGCAGTAATGCCATTGGAATGGCCATCGTTGTTAATAGCGGAACCTTTGATCACACCATGAATAAAGTCACCATCGCGCACCGCATCTTTCAATGGTTTGAGCACCACCGACGAAACCCCTTCACCCAATACCAGGCCATTCGCTTTCTGGTCGAACGGTATGCATTGGCCAGTGGGCGAGAGTGCGCCGACCCGGCTCAAAAAGACAAAGGGAATGTCGTTGCCGACCAGGTAAACACCACCGGCAATGGCCATCTTGGATTCACCCGTGCGCAGACTTTCACACGCCAAATGCAAGGCTACCAACGATGATGAGCAGGCGGTATTGACGGCCAAACTTGGCCCCCGTAGATCAAGCCAATGGCTAACCCGCGCAGGAATTTCGTTGAGGCCATTACCGGCAATGGCGTCCGATGTCAGTTCCGCCGGATTCATCACATCCAGCATCGTTTTAAACATCTCATCACGTGCCTGTTGCGGCAACGCAGCAAACCATGGTGCCGCATTCAGACGGCTGAGCAGTGCGTTGTAGCGTAGCGATGAGATGAAGTGATCGCCGTATTGATTTTGCTCACAGCCCACAAAGATGCCAATTTCACGGGTACGGAATTCGCCCCCATAACCGGATTGTTGCAAGGATTCCCAAGCCACTTCCATGAACAGCCTTTGCTGTGGGTCCATCACTTGTGCTTCGCGTGGGGACACGCCGAAAAACAATGGATCGAAATCATCAGGCCGCTCAAGAAAAGCACCCCACTTCGAATAGCTGCGATGTGGAATTTTGGTATCGGGACTGAAGTAGTCATTGACTAACCAACGGTCCTCAGGCACCTCGCGAATTTGAGTGCGCCCTTCAATCAACAGGTCCCAAA
>JBKJLF010000826.1:0-2884 GCA_046597185.1 Burkholderiaceae bacterium
GGCTAGCCGACGCCGAGCACAAGGCCGCGTGCATGCAAGCCTTGGCGGACGAATACCGGGGTAAAAAGACGGGTTGCATGGACATGAACAAAGCGCGCGCCTGTATGGGCTTGCCCACCAGATAGGCGGCACGCACGTTTGGGCATATGGGGCTTAGCGGACGAATAAAATAACTTTCATGCAGCGCGTATTTGACCAGGCAACGGGTCAGCACCTGCGGCGTGTAGTAACTGGCGCTTTTTTGCCGGTCGCGCCCCGCCAGCCGGTAAATAAACTGGCCTTTTTCATACACGCGCAGCTTGCGCCGCCCGGCTTCGTCCAGATCATGCACTTTTTCGCCGGGCTTGTAGTCGCCGATGCGGCTGGCGGGCACAAACCAGGCATTGTCGAGCATGTCGTTGCGCCCGGCTTCGCTGCCTGCCGCATCGTTGCCGCCGCTTGCAGCGTGGCGCTGTCCTTGCGGTCGAGGATGTCGTCCCAGTCAAAACGCAGGGCGCGGTTGTTGGGCCACTTGAAGCGGTCCAGCAGCAACCATTCTTTCAGGCCGGCCAAAATCACAAAGCGCGGCGGGGTGTCGCTGCCAAAAATGGCCTCGGTGATGACTTCGGCCAGGTGCGGGCTATGCAAGAGCGGCGCGCAATGGCGGCCAAAGCTGGTGAGCATGCGGTCGGCCAGCCATTCCATCACCGGGTGTTGCTGCCACAGGTAATGCAGTTGCGGCCAGGTGTCTTCTTCGGCACGGGCCTGGCGCGCCTGTTCGATGGCTTGCGCCAGAATGGCCGGGTCGGCGCACAACGTGTATTGGTCGTTGGCGGCTTGCACTTCTCGCGGCAATTGGCGCAGCCTTTCCTGCAAATCAAGCGGCGCAGTCAGCACCAGGCTTTGTTCCACGTCATTCGGCTGCCATTGCAGCGCCACCTGCAATTGCTCCAGTTGGGTCAGTGCGGCCTTGGCAAACTGGTAATAGTTATCAAACAGCGAACTGGATTGCGCCAGTTGCGCCAGACTATCGCCGTCCGGGGCCTCTCGCTGGTCGGTGGCGGCGTCCTCGTTGCCGGAAAAAAGCTGGAGCAGCCAGTCGCCCTCGTTTTCAGCTTCACCGGCCAGGGCGGCGGTACGGGTGGCGTCAAGCGCTGCTTCCACGGCTTCGGCGCTACAGCCCTCGGCCATGAAGTCGCTGACTTTGTCGCTTTCCTTGTCCGGGTCATACACATTCAAAAAACTGGCCGGATCACCCAGATTGAGGTTGGCCTGATCATCTTTTTTTCCAGAATTTCAAGAATGCGCAAGTCGCCCCGGATTTTTTCAACCGTGGTTTCGGTAAACAAATAAATGATTTGCGGCTGGAATGCCTGGCCGTAGCGGTCTACCCGGCCATTGCGCTGTTGGTACACCATCAGCGACCAGGGCAGATCAAAATGGATCAGGCAGTGGCAAAAATAGTGCAGGTTCAAGCCTTCGGCGGCGACATCGGAACACAACAGCAGGCGGATCGGGTCGTCTTGCCGCCCGAAGCGTTCGACCAAGTTTTGTTGTTCGGTATCGGTCAGTTGGCCGTGCAGTAGCGCCAATTCGTTGTCCTTGAAGCCAAAATCGGCTTTCATTTGCTGTTGCAGCCAGTTCAGGGTTTCGATGCGTTCGGAAAAGATTACGATGCGGTCATGCGCGTTTTTGCTGGTCCAGCCAAAGCCGGTGTCTTTTAATTGGCTCAGTTGGCTCAGCAGGCGCTGGTATAAGCTGAAATGGGCCACGCGCGTCGGCAATGAGGATGCGCGCACGCGGCTGGCGCAGCGCCTGCAAGGCCGGGTCGAGTTGGTAGGGCACCAGGTTCATCACGCCATGGTGGCCAAGGTGGATCAGGCTGTCGTTGGGTGTGGTGCGGCGGCGCTGGCTTTCCAGATACAACATGCTGGCCTGATAGGTGCGGCTGCTGTCGGGCACCAGTTTGGTGCGGGCCGGGTCGAGAATGGCGATATCGCTTCAAGCCGGGTCAGGAACAGGCTGGAGCGCCCGCGCACCAGATCGGAAACGCCGTCGCAGGTGAGCAACTGCCCACCGTCGGTGCTGGGGTCGGCGCGCCGGATCAGTCATTCTTCATCGCGGATGACAACGTGGGAACCGGGGATGTGTAAATTCATGGGCTGACTGGTGGTTAGTGTTAGGGGCGGTATCGGTATTATCGTTGAAATTGGGTAATAAAACGTAATAAAACATGATGGTGCCGTAATACCAACTCATAACACTGCCAAATAGCCACACTCAAAACAACGTCTTGCAGGCGAATTTTGCCTATCCGTTTTACAATAGCGCACGCCAAAGGGACAATTAGCTTTTTTTACCAAGTCCGATTGCCCCGATTTCGCCTATTTCAACCGAAAGGAACATCATGGAACATACACTGCCCCCCCTGCCCTATGCAATGGATGCTTTAGCACCCACCATTTCAAAAGAAACACTGGAATTTCACTATTCAAAGCACCATCAGACTTATGTCACCAATTTGAATAACCTGATCAAGGGCACTGATTTTGAAAACGCCAGCCTGGAAGAGATCATCAAAAAGTCGTCCGGCGGGATTTTTAACAACGCGGCGCAAGTTTGGAATCACACCTTTTACTGGAATGGCTTTAAACCCAATGGCGGTGGCGCACCTGCTGGCGCTTTGGCTGCCGCAATTGATGCCAAATGGGGTTCGTTCGATAACTTCAAGGCAGAATTTGCCAAATCATGCCTCGGTAACTTTGGTTCCGGCTGGACCTGGCTGGTGAAAAAAGCCGATGGCACACTCGATATCAGCAATACCAGCAACGCAGGCTGCCCTTTGACCGGCGCAGATACCCCCTTGCTGACCTGCGACGTGTGGGAACATGCGTATTACATCGAT
>JBKJLF010000059.1:0-2900 GCA_046597185.1 Burkholderiaceae bacterium
CCCAATTTGACAAAATCATGCGAAAACCGCTATTTTGCAGGAAATTCACCAGCAAAACTATGCGTTTTGGGATAAATTATCCAAAGATCTCAATGGCAACTGAGGAATATAGGATAAATAATATAGGTCACGGTCGCATTATTGGTGTTGGCGGTGGCCTGCTCCACCGCAGCCGCCAGCCCGGGCGGGGGCGCTTCCCCGGCACGGCTGCCGACCAAGGCACTGGCCCAGTCCAGTGCAAACTTGAAATACGACAGTACTTTGCGCGGGTCATTTAGTTGCACCACCATGTTGTGGCAGATTTGGCTGTGCTCCTTGAAGGTCGTCAATGCCATACCCACGCCAAAAGACACTTGAACTTGATGCGTGGCGCAAAGACTGGCATAAATCCAATTCCCTGTTTCCAGTGCCAGCTTCATGGATTGCTCAAAACAGGGCAAACTGCTGGCGAGCGGCTGATGCCAATGGTTGATCAGACCCGCGAATAAAAACCGGGTATGGGAGCGCTGGCCGGGGCTTTGGGTTTGGCTCAGTTCCAATGCCTTTTGGGCGTAATCCCAAGCCAGCGGATAATGGCCCTCAGTGCCCAGCAGAGAGGAAAAGCACATCAAAATATAGGCGGCATCGGCGCTTGTGCCATGCTGATAGACATAATTGACCCCTTTAACGATCACCAATCTATTCAGACCAGGGTTGCCCGAGAAAGCGAAAGGGGTAATGGCTGAGAGTAGTCGAATCGCGAGCCGATGTTGCTCCGATTCGGCCAAGGGAATCCCGTCGAGCAGGGTTTTGGCATGCTGCCCACGCCGCCGCCAGCGTTCTTTCCAGCGTTCCTGCAGAATATGCACCTTCCATGGCTGCATTGGTAGCTTGATTCCCAGGCAAGCCAGACCTGCCATCCCTTCGGCAATGGTGCGTTGGTAATCGTCCTGGCTGCCATATAATTCCAGTCGTTTCAAATGAATTTTGGCTTTTTCGAGTGCGCTTTTTGCATGCTGCAGGCAGGACTTGAAATAAAATTCGGCTGCTTCATGCTGGTGGTTGGTATATTCACACTGCGCTCTTTCCAACGACAATGCCAGCGTCAGTTCGTAGTGCTGCGCCCAGTCGCCGCCGTTCAGCAGTGCCATGCCGTTGCTCAAATAGCTCAGTGCCGAAGTAAATGCGGTGGCCGCATTGGCCTTGCGGCTCGCTTGCAAGTGAAGCTGTGCCAACTGCACGCGTTCGCTTGGATCATGGATGAATGCCTTGGCGGCCTGCAGTTGGTTCACCAGCGCGAACAGCGCTTCGTCAGATTGAGCCAGATCCAGTTGCTTAAGCCACAGACGGCCAATTTTCAGGTGCAGGGCCTCAGTTTCTACCGCAGGCAACAGTTCATAGGCGGCCTGGCGCACCCGGCCGTGGATAAATTGAAAGCGGTAAGACGCCATCGAGCTCATCGCCGACGATGCCATCGAGACTTCTTCCAGCCGAAAAGCCCCTTGCTACTGCACCAGACCTGCTTTCAGGGCATAATACAATTCCTGCATCGCATCAATGGGCGTGCGTTCGATAATGTTGGCCAGCGTGGCCAGATCGAACTGATGCCCAATACAGGCGGCGCGTACCAGTAGCGCCTGACTCGTCGGCGGCAAGGTGCGCAATTTTTGCCCCATCAGTTCCACCACATTGTCGGTAATCTGCTGGGCCTCGATATGCGCGATATCCCATTGCCAGCCACCCTCACGCGCATTGAACGAGAGCCAGTTGGCTTCGTACAAGCAGTTTAAAAAAGCATTGACGAAGAAGGGCTTGCCGTGCGTTTTTTGTAAAACCAAACGGGTTAAATGGGCGATATTGCACGCAGTTGGCGTGAGCGTGTCGCGCACCAGCCGTTCCAGATCGGCAAAACCCAGTGGTTGCAACGTCAAGGTGCTGAAGCTGGCCTGCTCAACGCGCAACCGGTCCAGTGCCAACGCAAACGGATGGGCGGCGTGGAGTTCGTTATCACGATAGGCCCCCAGTATCAACAAGGCCTGGTGGCGCGACTTGAGCAGCAGCTCGGCCAAGAGGCGCAATGAGGCAGAATCGGCCCATTGCAAATCAGCGAGCGGTTCATGCGCCCGGTTTGTTCGGGCGAAAGATAGGCCAGGGTGCCTTCCAGATGGCGCGGATTTTGCAAGCCATGCATCTCACGCGAGAGCCTGGAGGCGATGGCAAAATCGATGATTTGGGTTTGACCCGTGCACAGGTTGACGACAAGATTGGACGGGTTAATATTTTTATGAATGATCTGGTGCTGATGCAGGTAGTCCAAGCTTTTGGTAAAGGTGAGCGCCAGTGTCAGAAACTGCGCCAGTGGCAGCGTTTGCTGCTGCAACAATTGCTTGACGCTGATGGCCCCAATATCCTCCATGATCAGCACCTGGCCATGTTGCTGTGGCAGCAGAGCCAAGGCGCGAATCAAACCTGCTTCATGCCAGTCTTTGGTGAGTGCATATTCGTGTTTTAGCCGGGCCAAGTCGATGAGCGCGGGATGATCGGTACTGGTGGTTTTGCAGATTACAGGGCAGCGGTCGTGCTCACGATAGCCGCGATAGACCGTGGTTTTTGGGCCGCGTTGAATTTCTTCGGTGATCTGGTAGCCGGGTAGAGTTAGCATGGTTTTTGGGCTAGTGAGCTTCCCTGTCAATATCTGAGAATGATTCTATCGCGCTTTTCCGGTGCGTGCCAGTCAAATCGCACAGAAATAATCCGGTGAGCAATCGCTTAAGCCAATTGAAGCCGAACACAAATCGGATGTAGATATATTTAAAATACTATTCGCATATCATCACCCTTCAAATATGCAAATAGTATTTTAAATATATCTACATCCGATTTGTGTTCGGCTTCAATTGGCTTAAGCGATTGCTCACCGG
>JBKJLF010000345.1:0-5496 GCA_046597185.1 Burkholderiaceae bacterium
CACAGCACCGCTCGCGCTACTTCGTCCGGGTAGCCGCCGCGCTGCATTGGCACCATGTGTTTTAATCGATCTACCCGCCCCGCTTCGCCGCCGCTGGCGTGGATGTCGGTGTAAATCATACCGGGCGAGACGCTGTTGACGCGGATTCCCTCTGATGCCACTTCTTTGGCCAAACCGATGGTAAGGGTATCGATGGCGGCCTTGGAGGCGGCATAATCGACATATTCACCGGGCGAACCAATGCGTGCCGCACGCGAGGAAATATTCACAATCGCCCCGCCCTGCCCGCCATGTTTGAGCGACATGCGGCGTACCGCCTCACGGGCGCAAATAAAACTGCCCACCACATTGGTGGCAAAAATTTTACTGATGCGTTCGGCGCTCAAATCTTCCACCCGCGCTTGTTGCGCCAAAATGCCCGCATTATTTACCAGCGCTGTCACTGGCCCCAGCGCAGCATCAAGCTGTTGAAACAGGCGCACCACGTCTGGTTCCTGCGCCACATCGGCTTGCAGCGCAAGCGCCGTGCCATTTTGGGCTTGAATCGAGGCTACCACCGCATCGGCTGCGGCTTGATTGCTCAGGTAACTGATGCAAACGGCGTAACCCTCTTGCGCCGCCAGCCGGGCGGTAGCGGCACCAATGCCGCGCGAACCGCCGGTAATGAGGATAATTTTCTTCATTTGCACGTCCTTATTTATTTTCGCTTATTTATTTTTGCTTATTTATTTTTGCCGGATTGATCCGCAGCCTGGCCCGTATGCATCTCAGGGAAGCAATCCATCCTCGACAAGGCAGGAAACCACCAGGCCCAGCACCCGGTCACCACCAGCGTGGCCACGCCACCGAATAAAATCGCCGGCACCAGATTAAACCAGTCGGCCGTCAAGCCGGATTCAAATTCACCCAATTCATTGGAGGCACCAATGAACACCGCATTGACCGCACTCACCCGGCCCCGAATTTCGTCCGGCGTTTCGATTTGCACCAACATATGGCGCACAAACACGCTCACCATATCGCCCGCCCCCAACAAAAACAGCGCCGGCAGGGCAACCCAAAGCGAGTCAGTCAAGCCAATCAGCACCGTACTCAAACCAAACAGCCCAACACCTGCAAACATCCACAAACCTACTTTACGGCGAATCGGCCACATGCCCGGCCCATAGTATCAATAACAAAAACGGCGCGAACTGGGCCAAACCGATCAAACCCAAATCCAACACATCGCCGGTTAATTGATACACCTGCCAACCAATGGCCACGCTTTGCATTTGCACCGCCGTGGTGCCCAGGATGCGCGCGGACAAATAAAAGGCAAAATTACGCTGTTTTAAAACGCTGAAACCATTTGCGCTGGGGGCGCGGGCGTTGGGCGGGTTGGACATTGGCTGGTTGGACATCAATGATGGGCCTTATTTTTTAGATTGCGCATTGAGTTTTTCAGCAATACGCGCCAGGTTTTTTGTATTCCGGCAGCACCGGATCTTTATTCTCTTGGCCAATGCGCACCGCTTGTTCGCACTGCGCCTTGGCCTCTGGCAATTTACCAGCGTTGGCCAGGACTTCACATAAACTGACATACGTATTGGCCGAAGTGGGCCAGGTTTTGGTATTCCAGGTCATCACTTCAATATCTTTGTCTTCGTCGCCCAAACTCATGAATAACACGCCTTGCGCCTTATGCTTGGCAAACTGGGCCTCGGCGCGTTTGAGCATCAATTTATCATCCCACCACAGCGAAGGGCTAACGGCAATATAGGCATCAAAAAGACCGGGCCGACTTAAATAAGAATGCACTGCCAATAAACCACCCAAAGAATGCCCGGCAAATACTTTATAGGGCGCGCTACGGTAGCGTTGATTAATGGTGGGGATTAATTCTTCTTCAAAGAATTTGAGAAATTTATCGGCACCGCCAGCGGTTTCAAAACCCGCTTCTTTCGAGGGGGTGGGGCTTAAATCGCGGTTGCGATCGGTATTGGTGACGCCCACCACGATCATTGCCGGCGCTCTACCCGCTCCGGCCAAAAAATCCACGGTTCCGGCGGTGTGAAAGAAATGCGTCTCACCATCGGTCAGGTATAACACGGGAAAGCGGGCTTGGCTCTTTGCATAGCTTTCCGGTAGCGCCACCATGATGGTGCGCTTTTCGCCCAAGACTTTGCTGTCGATCTCAAATCTTTCACCCGCTTTGATGTCGCTGGCGTCAGCCGCGAAGGCCAGTTGGTTAGTCAGCAAGGTAGCCAGCAAAGCCAAGCAGCACAAAATTTTAATTATTATTTTCACGGTTTATCCTTTTAATTAAGAAAGAAGTCGTGTCAGGTCAAAGATGACGCACGGCAATTCACGGTTTGCAAGTATCTCACACCAACATGCCCCAATCCAAACCAAATTTGGCCAAATATTTTTTTAAGCGGTCTGCATCATTCGGCTTGGCCTTGCCCTCACGCGAGGCGGCAAACAATTTGCGGCCCGCGTCGGACAGGGATTTGGCTTGCCGGCACACGCTCAGCACGGCTTGCAATTGCAGGGCATCAAACAAATCCAATTGATCGTATTGATCCTGGCCGATAAGCTGGACGATAAGCTGCGCCAAGTCAACCGTAGCGCGTGGCGAAGATGATTCGCCATAATGCCGCCACAGCTTTTGCAGACGCTTGATTTCATCCTGCACGATGCCATCGCTAATGCGCCCGGCATCGGCCAGGGTGGCCATGCGCATCACGGAGGCGGACAGATCACGAAAATTGCCCACCCACAGCGCCTCGGGCGAGATGGCAAAGCGCATGAACTGATCACGCGCTTCTTTGTTAAAGCGCACCATTTGGCCGTTTTCTGCACCAAACTGGCTAAGTAAATAATCCATATTCGGTTCGATATCTTCTGCCCGGTCCACCAAACCGGGCAAATCCCAAGTCCAGAGGTTGATACGGGCATATAAATCTTCGCGAAAGCGCCCTTCCACCACTTCGCGTGATAAATCGCGGTTGGTGCCGGCGATGAGTTGGAAGTCGCTGCTCACTTCATGGTCGCCGCCGACCGGTAAAAAGCGTTTTTCTTCCACGGCCTTTAATAACATCGCTTGTTCATCCGGGCCCAGCTCGCCGATTTCATCCAAAAATAGCAAGCCCTGGTCAGCGCTACGCAATAAACCGGGGCGCGCGGCGGCGGCCCCGGTGAACGCGCCCTTGACATGGCCAAACAGGGTGGAGCCTGCGCCATCACCATGCAAGGTGGCGCAATTGATTTCGACAAAACGCCCGGCCAACTGATGGCGTGCTTTTTTCAACTCAAACACCCTGCGCGCCAAAAACGATTTACCGGCACCGGTTGGCCCCATCAACAACATTGGCGCACGCGATTTGATGGCGACGCGCTCGATTTCATCAATCATTCGGTTAAAACGCGCATTGCGGGTGGCGATGCCGGACTTCAAAAAGGCCACGCCCTGCTCGCGCTCCTGCGTGAAGCGTTGCGCGATTTGGTTGTAGCGCGAGAGATCGAGATCAATCAGGGCGTAAGAGCCAGGATGACCCAATTTTTGATTGCGCGGCGGCGCGGTTTGTAGCAGTACGCCGGGGAAGTAACGCGCTTCCGTCATCAGGAACATGCAAATTTGCACCACGTGGGTGCCGGTGGTGATGTGTATCCAATATTCTTCGTTTTCGGTATCGAAGTGGTAGTTTTGCGCAAAATCAAACAGCGCGCCATACACTTGCTCAAAGTCCCACGGGTCGTTAATGGATACTGGACATGGGTTGACGACCGAGGATGGCGAGACCAGCAAAATGTCTTTTTGCACCTGCGCCACCAGCGCCTGATGCGGGCCATTGTAGAACAATTCGAGGCGATCAATGAGCAAATCGTCATGCTGCATCAACGACACATTGGGCCGCCACTTTTCCCAACGGCCGCTACCGCGCCCGCTATCGAGCTGGGTGCCGATAAAACCGAGTACCACCTTGCGCTTGGTTTTTGGGTTCGATGTTGGGTCCGAGTTTGGGTCCGAGTTTGGGTTGGCATTCATCATATTTTATAAGTATTTATCCATCGAGATAATTTATCACAGAACCGCAGTGTATGCCGATTAGCCGAAAAAGCGGCTTGCGAAATTGTTAGCGGCGCGGTTTCATGTCAGCGTGATGTTAATTTGATGCAGTGGCAGCACAACTGTGCCAAATGGTTGCACATTTCGCGCGGTAGGAGCATGATCCGTTATTTCAAACTTAAAACAAGCGAAATTTATGTGGATATTGACTGATGTTGCCGATTGGTGGGATAAAAAGAATCAACAATCTGAGGCTATTTTAGATCAATTCGTGGCCGATTCCGGTTACAGCCAAGGTGCCATGATTGTTGCTGCTGGCGCACATGCTTTTACCACCTTTGGGGCAGGTTTTGTTGATGTGCTGCGCATAGGAGACGGCATTAAAAAAGGGACTTTGGCGGGTGCCGGCACCGATGCGCTACGTTTCGTCGCAATTTTTCCGGTTGGGAAGGCTGCCAGCATACTGAAAACCGCCAATGGGTTTCAGGCTGCAAAACTGGTGGCAGATATTGAAGGCCCTATTTGTTCATGGGTGGCATCAACCAAAGCCTTGGCACAAATTGGCCAGAAAAGCGGTGGCAAGCTTTTTGCAACAGTTGAAGATTTGGCCCGTGCTGCGGGCGTACCCTTGAATAGTATGGGGGCGATACGTTTAACTGACATGCTATTGGTACTTAAAAAAATTGGTGCCACAACAGGGCCAATTAAACGCCTTGCCGGGCTTAAAGATCTTAAAGCAATGATTCCTTTTGATGGCAGCGTTGTGCTTGTTTCGCTCAAGGCAATGATGAAGCAAGGGCCTGAAAAAGGCCACGCCATTTATATTTATCGGGATATATTTGGCCGCATACGCATTATGGATAGAAGAGTCGGAAAAATAAATCAACAGAAAGCCTATTTAAATTTAGAAGAAGTTGTAAAAGCATATGAGCGCACTGGCGTTCAAAAATTCATCCCGGAAGCGGCATTAATCCTGCACAATGTTTATGGGCGTGCCATAGGGTTTGAATTGCCGAGGTTGGTTATGCCAATTTTGGGTGTTATTGCAGAGAAAGGGACGAAATAATGGAACCAGCATACTGTGGAGTTTGTAAAATAGTACCCGACCTACCGCCGTTTCCTGAAGGCGACATGGTTTCATTTGCAGATTGTCCAACTGAGGATCAAGGCGATGTCATGGGTTGCATTGGTTACAAATGGTTCTGCAATGAGCATCTTGCAGCAGCCCAAGCTTTATCGCACTTAAAGATCGCAGAGGCCATGGCAAAACTGGAAGAGCAATACGGTAAATTTGACTATCCATCAAAGCAATTGCCGCTGCCGCAACCAAAGCAAACCTGGTGGCAGCGGCTGCGCGACTTTTTTTGAAAACCCACCACCACAGATGAATAAGGTGCTCTCTTGCGTACACAAATCGATCAAATCACAAATCACCACAAATTCAC
>JBKJLF010000352.1:0-4818 GCA_046597185.1 Burkholderiaceae bacterium
CTGGACGAGGTGGTGCGGGTTTATCACAACGGCAAAATCAATGCTGAGGTGATTGATAAATTGGAACAAAATTCACCGCTGGGGCGGGTATTGGCGGCGGGTTTGCGCAACGTCAATGCGCCGCGTGATGTGATGAAGGAATCGATTGAAGAAGCTGGCCACGGTGCTGCGCATGAGTTGGAACGTTTCTTGACCACGCTGGGTACGATTGCCTCGCTAGCACCACTGATGGGTTTGTTTGGCACGGTGGTGGGGATGATTGAGATTTTTGGCGCGCAAAACGCCACCGGGGCCAATCCTACCCAATTGGCGCATGGGATTTCGGTGGCCTTGTATAACACCGGCTTTGGTTTGTTGATCGCGATGCCAGCCTTGTTATTTTTCCGCCACTTCCGCGCCCAAGTGGATGGGTTTGTGGTTGCCATGGAACAGCAGGCGGTGAAATTTGTCGATATTGTGCATGGAGCGCGCAAATGAATTTTCGCCGTGGTCAAAGTCGCGAAGACCCGGAAATCAATTTGATTCCGTTTATTGATGTGTTATTGGTGATTTTGATATTTCTCATGATCACCACCACCTATAGCAAATTTACCGAATTGCAAATTACGTTGCCCAGTGCCGACGCTGAAAAAGCGCTGGAAAAGCCGTTTGAAATCAATGTTGCGGTCGATGCCAAAGGCCATTATGCGATTAATCGCAATCAGGTCTCGTTTCGCGATGTCGCTGGTTTGGCGGAAGATATCAAACAAGTGGCCAATGCGCAAAACAATGGCGGCATTACTCCGGTGGTGGTAGTCAATGCGGATCAATTGGCCACCCACCAGATGGTGATTAATATTATGGAAGCGGCGCGTTTGGCGGGCTTGGAAAAGCTGACCTTTGCCACCCAAACTTCGGATAGAAAGTAGTCGCCAATTTTGGGAGCGGTTTTGGAAGCGTTTTTTATCCGCATCTGGCAATCGCGTGGCATGGCGGCTTGGCTTTTATGGCCGCTGGCGCTGCTGTTTTCCGGGCTTGTGCGCCTGCGCCGCTGGTGTTTTTTGCACGGGTATCTGAAAAGCGTGGCCTTGCCGGTTCCGGTATTGGTTGTGGGTAATATTTTTATTGGTGGCACGGGTAAAACGCCACTCACCATCGCCTTGGTGCAAGCATTGCGTGCTGCGGGTTGGGTGCCGGGTGTGGTCTCTCGTGGGTTTGGTGGCAAGCAGGGCGATACGGTATGGCCGGTGTTGACCGATTCTTCGCCCGCTGTGGTGGGGGATGAGCCAGTTTTAATTGCGCAGCGCGGCAACTGCCCGGTGTTTGTCGGGCGTAATCGGGCGGCAGCGGGGCAAGCCTTGTTGGCGGCGCATCCTGAGGTGAATATCCTCATTTCTGATGACGGTTTGCAACATTATGCGCTGCAACGCCAGTGTGAAGTAATGTTGTTTGATCAGCGCGGCGTGGGTAATGGTTGGCTTTTGCCTGCCGGCCCATTGCGCGAACCTGCCAGCCGCCGTGCTGATTGTGTGGTGTGCAATGTTGTTGGCGCTGATGTTGGTGCCGATGTTGGTGCCGATGTTGGCTCGGAAGAGGGCGCAGCTTCTGCTGATTTTGCTGCCGACGTTTCTGCTGATGTTCACGCTGATTTATTGCGCCGCTGGCCGCAATTGTCGCGGATGGTGTTGCATAGCGGGCTGGCCTATCAATTGGTGCAGCCGCAGCAACAACAAGATTTGAGTCAATTTACCGGAAACGGCATGGCGGCAGCAGGAATAGGGCACCCGGAGCGCTTTTTTGCCATGTTGCGCCGCCAGGGGGTGAGCTTCACTGCCATGCCCTTGCCCGACCATTTTGCATTTGATCCGAATCCGTTTGTCGATATGTGCGCCGATTGGATCTTGATTACCGAAAAAGATGCCGTAAAATGTCGCCAGACAGAAGGCTTACGAAACGACCCGCGCCTGTGGGTGGTGCCCGTTAGCGCACAGCTTGAACCAGCGCTAATACAACATATTGTGGAGAAGTGTGGTGGATACCCGATTACTTGATGTTTTAGTATGCCCCTTGTGTAAAGCGCCCTTGGACTACGATAAGGCGGCGCAAGAATTGATTTGCCGGGGCGATAAACTGGCCTATCCGATTCGCGATGGCATCCCCATTATGTGGGCAGATCAAGCGCGTGACTTGAATGCGCCGGTGGCTTAAATGAGCGGCGACTTTATCGTCATCATCCCGGCGCGCCTGGCCTCGACCCGCCTGCCGAATAAACCGCTGGCCGATATCGCGGGCAAACCCATGGTGGTGCGGGTGGCCGAGCGGGCGCGCTTGTCGGGCTCCTGCCGGGTTTTGGTCGCGGCGGATCATACCGATATTGTGGCAGCCTGCCAGTTGCACGGGGTGGAAGTGATTCTGACCCAGGGCAATCACCCCTCGGGCACCGACCGCATCGCCGAAGCTGCGGCAGTGCTGCAACTTGATGCGCAGGCGGTGGTGGTGAATGTACAGTGTGATGAGCCCCTGATTGATCCTGAACTCATCGCCGCTACTGCCGCCCTGATTTCCGCCAGTGTGCCAATGGCAACAGCCGCCCACCCCTTAAGCGACATGGTTGAGGTGATGAATCCGAATATCGTGAAAGTGGTATTAAACCGCACTGGTCATGCGCTGTATTTTTCACGTGCCGCCATTCCCTGGCACCGCGATGGCTTTGCCGTCAGTTGCGAGCAGATGCCAGCGGGGTATCAAAGTTTGCGCCACATCGGTTTGTATGCTTTTTCCAACGCATTTTTACAGACTTACCCCACTTTAGAGCATTCTCCCCTGGAGCAAATTGAGGCCCTGGAACAATTGCGGGTGCTGTGGCATGGTATCCCGATTGCCGTGCATATTACCCCGCATCCGGCCGCGCCGGGGGTGGATACCGCGCAAGATTTGGCGCGGGTGCGACAGTTGTTTGGCCAATAGTTGTTTCCCAGATACGTGACGAGCACAGCTTTTTTGTGGATACCCTACATCAAATCAAGGTAGACTCACTTTGTATCAAATTGTATGGCAAGTTCCGGCAAAACCATGTAGGCTATTAAATTAATCTATAAAATTAATCTATTTCTCGCAGTGAGCCTGTTGGACTCAATTGATGAACCATTTTTATAAACATCTTAGGAAATACAAATGCGTCTTATTCTTTTAGGTGCGCCTGGTGCAGGTAAGGGCACACAAGCTAATTTCATCAAAGAAAAATACAATATTCCCCAAATTTCTACGGGCGATATGTTGCGAGCGGCTGTCAAAGCGGGCACGGAATTAGGACTGGCGGCCAAAAAAATCATGGATGCTGGTGCTTTGGTATCCGATGAAATTATTATTGGTTTGGTCAAAGCGCGTTTGCAGGAACCCGATTGTGCCAATGGCTATTTGTTCGATGGCTTTCCGCGCACCATACCGCAAGCGGATGCGATGAAAGATGCGGGTGTGGGTATCGATTTCGTGCTCGAAATTGACGTGCCTGACGCTGCCATCATCGAGCGCATGAGCGGACGACGGGTGCATCCGGGTTCGGGCCGGGTTTATCATGTCACCAATAATCCGCCCAAGGTGGCAGGGTTCGATGATGTAACCGGTGAAGAATTGGTGCAACGGGTGGATGATGCTGAAGAAACCGTGAAAAAACGGCTGGATGTGTATCATCAACAAACGGAAGTGCTGGTGGGTTATTACAACAACTGGGCCGCTTCCGGGCAAGCTGGTGCACCGCAATACCGCAAGATTGCTGGCGTGGGGCTTGTCGAGCAAATTCGTGATAGTGCATTTGCGGCGCTAGAGAAATAAGCCACCCCCAATTCGCCTGTTGCAGAGTCGAATCACTTATTTTCCCGGGGATGGTACAAGGCGAGCCTTTTGGTTCGCTTTGTTGTTTTTTAGGCTGGATTTTTCGATCGCTTGCGTAAGCGGTGGGCTGGAAGTTGAATTTGCTTGTGTCATTCTGTTATCTGGCTTATATCTTCATTATGTATGGTTTGAATTCGTTTTATTCCTTGAAGATGTTAAAAAGATTAATGGGAGGCAATATGACTGCAAGCTTGGCTTTAATTATTGGGTGTGGCGTTATCGCGGTACTGTATGGTCTGATTTTACGGAGTTGGATCTTGCGGCAAGATGCCGGCAATCAACGCATGCAAGACATTTCACAGGCAATTCAAGTGGGGGCTTCGGCCTATCTGGCACGACAATATCGCACCATAGGCATCGTTGGGGTGGTGTTATTTGTGTTGATTGGCCTGGTGCCGGGTTTGGGTTGGATGACGGCGTTTGGCTTTTTCCTGGGGGCGGTACTATCCGGTGCTTGTGGTTTTATCGGCATGAATGTCTCGGTACGCGCTAATGTCCGTACCGCGCAGGCGGCTACCAAGGGCATGGATCAAGCGCTCAATGTGGCCTTTCGCGGCGGTGCCATTACCGGTATGTTGGTGGTGGGCATGGGTTTGCTGGGCGTGACTCTGTTTTATATGTTGCTCAGTCAGCAAGGCACGGGCCATGACGCCCTTAAGCCACTGATCGGCTTGGCCTTCGGTGCCTCGCTGATTTCGATTTTTGCCCGCTTGGGCGGCGGCATCTTTACCAAGGGGGCAGACGTAGGGGCTGACTTGGTGGGGAAGGTGGAAGCCGGGATTCCTGAAGATGACCCGCGCAACCCGGCCGTGATTGCCGATAACGTCGGTGACAATGTCGGCGATTGCGCCGGTATGGCGGCGGATTTGTTTGAAACCTATGTGGTGACACTGATTGCCACCATGCTGCTGGGTGCTTTGGTGTTTACCGGCGATGCGATTCATACCG
>JBKJLF010000409.1:0-7604 GCA_046597185.1 Burkholderiaceae bacterium
GTGGCGCGGGGGGCGGTGGGCTGCTGCATGCACTCAACAACACAAGCGCGCCAGCCCATGTCGCCAAGCAAGCCATGTCAGCCAGGCCAGTCAAGCACAAACGCCGCGTGCTCATTGCTGCCCCGTACTGCCAAAACCGCCCGTGCCACGGCTGCTTTGATCGAAATCATCGACCACCTCGAAGCCCACTTGCAACACTGGCACCACCACCAATTGCGCCAGTCTATCCATGGGTTGCAGGGTAAAATCAGTCTGGCCCCGATTCCAGGTCGAAATCATCAACTGGCCTTGATAGTCCGAATCGATCAAGCCGACCAAATTACCGAGCACGATCCCATGTTTATGGCCCATGCCGCTGCGTGGCAAAATTATGGCGGCGTAGCCGGGGTCGGCAATATGGATCGCCAAACCAGTGGGTATCAACACGGTTTGCCCGGCCGCCATGGTGAGCGGCGCGTCGATACAGGCGCGCAAATCAAGGCCCGCGCTGCCAGCGGTAGCATAGGTGGG
This sequence comes from Burkholderiaceae bacterium, assembly GCA_046597185.1. Classification (GTDB taxonomy): domain Bacteria; phylum Pseudomonadota; class Gammaproteobacteria; order Burkholderiales; family Burkholderiaceae_D; genus CAMBDR01. The sequence continues at coordinate 511 of JBKJLF010000409.1, forward strand.
CAGACAGTCACGCATGCGCGCGTCGAGAATTTTGACAGAAATAGTCTTCATGATGGAGTCCAGGTAGCGAGACGGGTAGCAAATTGTGCCACTAAGTGATGGGCCAGTTCAAGTTTATCGGCCTCCGGGATGACCGTATGGCCTTGCTCATCGAATAAAACCAAAGCGTTTTTATCCTTGCCAAAGGTTTGATGGCCGATATTGCCAACCAACAAGGGCACTCCTTTGCGGACGCGCTTTTCAGCGCCGTGTTGCAATAAATTTTCTGATTCTGCGGCAAAGCCTACGCAAAACGGTGGTTGCGGGAGTGCCGCCACGCTGGCCAGAATATCCGGGTTGGCGACAAATGCCAGTTGAGGCGTGCTGCCATTGGCATCTTTCTTCAGCTTTTGCGCGCTCACATTCGCAACGCGCCAATCCGCCACGGCCGCCACGGCAATGAATAAATCCTGATCCATAATATGGGCATGCACTGCATCATACATTTGCTGCGCACTTTGCAGCGCGATGCACTGCACCCCATACGGCACTTGCAATGCCGTGGGGCCAGAGACCAGCAATACCTCAGCACCGGCCTGATGTGCTGCCTGGGCGATGGCATAACCCATTTTGCCGGATGACAGATTGGTAATCCCGCGTACCGGGTCGATGGCTTCATAGGTGGGCCCTGCGGTAATCAAAACGCGTTTGCCGGATAATAATTTGGGCTGGAATGCGGCGTGAATTTCTGCCAGTAACTGCGCCGCTTCCAGCATACGCCCCATCCCGGTTTCGCCACAGGCCTGGACACCACTGGCCGGGCCGAGAATTTGCACGCCATCATCGCGCAATTGCTGGATATTGCGACAAGTGGCACGGTTTTGCCACATCTCCACATTCATGGCTGGCGCGACCAAGAGTGGTAGCGTGAGTGGGCGCGCCAAACACAGGGTGGAGAGCAAATCATCGGCCACCCCATGCGCCAATTTAAATAGAAAGTCTGCCGAGCAAGGCGCAATCACAATCATGTCCGCCTGCCGGGTCAAATCAATATGCGCCATATTATTGGCGATGCGCGCGTCCCATTGATCGCCATACACCGCTTGGCCGGAGAGTGCTTGCATCGTCACGGCCGTCATAAAATGGCTGGCCGCGTCGGTCATCACCACCTGCACACTGGCACCTGCCTGAACCAGGCCGCGTGTCAGCTCGGCGGCTTTATAACAGGCGATGCCGCCAGATAAGCCAAGTACAATGCGTTTGCCGCTTAGGTTGCCACTTAGGTTGCCGCTCAGTTTGCTGCTTAAATCCATGGAAACTCACAAAAAAGAAGGTCGCTTTAAGGCTGATGCTTTACACGGCGCAATTCATCCAGAATAAACATACCAGCACCCAAACAGATTGCACTATCAGCCAGATTAAAAGCCGGGAAGCTGTAGTTGCGCCAGTAAAAATCCAAAAAGTCTATGACGTAACCATACATTACCCGATCAATCACATTGCCGATAGCGCCACCCAGAATTAAAGCCAAGGCCCAGCAAAACAGCTTTTGGCCAGCGTGGCGGCTCAACAAATAAATAATAAAGATCGCCGCAACCACTCCAATGGCGGTGAACAGATAGCGTTGCCAGCCTGATTGATTGGCCAAAAAACTGAATGCCGCCCCTTCGTTACGAACATGCACAAGGTTAAAAAACGAGGTGATGGCCATCGCCTGTTTGTACTGCAATGTTTTGATGATGGTGATTTTACTTAATTGATCAAGCAACAGCACGATGGCGGCAATGCCAAGCCAAAGCCCCATCGCAGATCGATTGGAGTGCGTATAACTGGAATTTGAGGGCGCGCTTTTGGCTGCCGATGCGGATTTTTTAGATGCCATGAATAGATAGAATTGAATAAAATAATAAGGGCGAAATTGGTGTGGAACGACTTGCCAATAACTGTAATGTGCTGCTTATGTGCTGCTTATGTGCTGCTTATGTGCTATTTATGTGCATGTTTCGGCGAAATAGCGCCGTGCTTGCGCAACATCGTGTTCAATTGCGGCGCTTAAGGTAGCCAAACCATCAAATTTTTCTTCTTCGCGCAACTTCTTCAAGAATTCGACCTGAACCAACTGCCCATAACACTCGCTATTGTAATCGAATACATGCACTTCCAGCAGATTGCGCCCTTGGTCTTCCACAGTAGGGCGTATTCCCAAACTCGCAACACCTTGTTTGGTTTCACCGCTTAAACCATGAATGCGCACGACAAAAATGCCTTGTAATACCGGGCGATGATGAGTAATGCGTAAATTAATCGTGGGAAAGCCTATCGTGCGGCCCAATTTTTGACCATGCACCACATGGCCCGACATCGCATAGGGATGACCCAGTAAATCTTGTGCCTTGGTAAAGTCGCCGGCGTACAAGGCCGTGCGAATGGCAGAAGACGAAATTCGTGTGCCCGATGCCAACACCGCAGGCAAAGATTCAACCTGAAAGCCCAGCGCTTGCCCCGCCGTTTTAAGCATGCTCACATTGCCCGCACGTTTGGCACCGTAGCAAAAATCTTCACCCACCATCAACCATTTTACATGCAAGCCATCGGCCAAAATCTCGCGGGTAAATGCTTCCGGGGTGAGGGCGGCAAAGGATTTGTTGAAATGTTCGACAATGACGCGTTGAATTCCCGCCATCGCCAAAGAATTGAGTTTGTCGCGCAGATTGGCAATGCGGGCCGGCGCGCGTGAATAATCGCCCGACAAGTGTGCCAAAAACTCGCGTGGATGGGGTTCAAAGGTCATCACGGCCGGCTCAATGCCCAAGCGTGCAGCAGCAGCGCATACTTGCGCCAGCAAGGCTTGATGACCGCGATGGACACCATCAAAATTGCCGATGGTTAAGGCACAAGGGGCGCGTGAAGCCGCATTCGGGAGACCGTGAAAAACCTTCATCATGAGATTCTATAGGGCAAGCCATCGCTAAAGCCGCGATTATAACTGGTTTAAGTGCGTGTTTCAATGTGGGTTGCAACGCGTGACGCTGTAGCAAGCCCGGAAATTCAGGCAAACTGAAACAGTTTGACCGCAATCACACCAAATCACCCGGTCAAATTGGAGAGATGTCCCCAATTTGACTGTCAAACTACGATGATCAGCTTTATTAACCATTGAATGGACGGTTGATTTGCGCCACCCAATAACGTGCCAAATCGCCTGTACCATCCGTGCCTTGTATGGATTTCAGGGTTTTTAATGCATCTGCCTTTTTGCCAGCCAATTGATACGCCAAGGCCAAGTGCAATTTGGCTTCATCAGGATGTTTATGCTTGCCAGCAATAGCGCGTTGCATAATCGGAATGCCTTTATCAGTCTGGCCAGCTTGAGCATAAGCAAAGCCAATATTGAATAAGGCATCATCATCTTTCGCCTTGACCGCTTCAGCTTCTGCGGTCGGCAGACGTTTTTCATCTTCAGCCAAGGTTTTGGTGGCGAGATCACGCAAACGCTTATGCCGCTCTGCTTCTGCCCCTGTACCCAAGGCACCAGATTTATAACCAGCGTCGATCATTCGTACTGCTTCGGCGGCTGCGCCAGCTTGCAGTGCCAACTGCGCCATTTCCATGAAATCTTTACCGGACTTGACTTGACCAAGCGAGAGTTTTAAGCGCAACACATCCAGGCCCAGGCGCGGCGAGAAGCCCGGTTTGTTTTGCACCCGGTTCATCAAATCGGCCCAATAATCTTTTTTCGGATAAGTGGTTGCCAGTTTTTCGATGGCTGCCACATACGCTGCCGTATCTTTTTGCTTGTTGGCGCAGTTGGCCAGCAATTGATATTGTTCTTCACTCAAGGCGCGGCCACTCTTTTCGGCCACACGCATATCGCCCTGGATGTCGCGTGTGACGCGTGCGCAATCGCCTGAGAGGAAATAAGTTTGCGTCAGCAGGGCGCGCATTTGAGGATCATTACCACCTTCTTTCAGATAGCGATTGATCCAGGTAATGGCGTGAGGATAATCTTTCAAGCTGTAATACATACCTGCAATCGCCTGCACATACTTAACCTGATCACCTGCCGGCACTTTACCCGAGTTCAGCAAGGCTTCATAGGCGCGGATGGCTGTGGCTTTATCACCCAAAGCGACCGCCACCGAGGCGCGTGTGCCTTCAATGGCGAAAGTATCACCGGCGTTTTTGCCGCCACTGCGATCAGCATCGGCGACTTTGGCCATTGCTTCTTTATATTTACCTTTTTTTGCCAGCTCTTGCGCAGCTTGCAAATGTTTGCCCACTTCTGCTGTAACAGCATGTGCGACATTACCTAAGCCAACCATGGGTTGGGCCAAAGTGAAACCAATAGCGGTGGCCATGACCAGGCCGAGGTGGGCAAGACGAAATGAGGACATAGTCAATCTCTTAAACAAATACCATGAAAAATGGCAGGTTCACCCTGCCAAAAATACGAACTTTATAATGTCTGGCTATAAGAACTGCTCATTGCCAACCATCCCGATTTTAGTCACGCCCAAGCGTTGCGCAGCAGCCATGACAGCGGCAACCGATTTGTATTTGGCCAGTTTATTGGGGCGCAAATGCACTTCAGGTTGATCTTTTTCGGTTGCGATGCCAGCAAACTTGGCTTCCAGCGTGGCGTGATCAATGACCACGTTATCCCAATAAATCGTGCCGTCAAAATCGATCAAAATATCCACCACCGGAGGTGGTTTCTCAACAGGCGGTGGATTACCCGTTGGCATATTCAAATTAACTGCATGATTTTGAACTGGAATGGTAATGATGAACATAATAATCAAAACCAACATCACGTCGATCAACGGCGTCATGTTCATTTCCATCATTGGTTCTGGATCGGCACCGGCTTTGGCACCGCCAACATTCATTGACATAATATATCCCCTTCTTTGTACTTGTGTTGCATATTTTTGGGGCTGCGCTTTTGGCGCAGCCCGGGTTCTGTTGCCTGTCTTTTATTTGCCAGCACCGCCAGGTGGTTCCAGCACAAAGCCCACTTTGGCAATCGAGGCACGTTGCGCCGTATAAATAACCCGCCCAATTGCTTCGTAGTTGGTGTTTTGGTCACCCCGAATATGCACCTCAGGCTGAGGTAACTTAACGGCTTCCAGTTTGAGCTTTTCAAACAGTTCGTCCGTATTGGCTACCTTTTTCTGATTCCAAAACATATCGCCATCGGTATTGACAGTGATATTAACATTGATCAGGTCTGTTTTGTAAGGCTGATTTTTTTCTGCAGGCAACTTCACCTTAATCGTTTTTAACACGACCGGGCTGGTAATCAGAAAGATAATCAGCAAAACCAGCATGATGTCTACCAATGGCGTCGTATTGATTTCCGACATCACTGCATCTTCATCTCCCTCGGAGGCGACTTGCATCGACATGGCTTAGCCCGCCTTTTTAGCACCAGCAGCACGACCAGCTTCGCTGGTAGACATGGCACCACTGACCAACACGGAATGCACGTCAGCCGAGAAAGAACGAATTTCTTCCATGGCACTCTTATTGCGACGCAGCAACCAGTTATAGCCCAACACCGCAGGAACCGCCACAAACAAGCCGAAAGCCGTCATGATCAAGGATTCACCCACTGGGCCTGCCACTTTTTCAATCGCTGCGCTACCCGACATCGAAATCGCTGTCAACGCATTATAAATACCCCAAACTGTACCGAACAGACCGATAAATGGGGAAGTTGAACCGACGGTTGCCAGGAACGACAGGCCATCACCCAAACGGCTTTGTACTTTGTCTACGGCACGTTGGATCGACATAGTGACCCAGGTGCTTAAGTCGATTTGTTCAAGCAGCGCGCCGTCATGGTGTTCGGTCGCCTTGAGCCCTGATTCAGCGATAAAGCGATATGGGCTGCCTTCTGTCAGGGTAGCGGTGCCGCCAGCGATGGAAGACGACTTCCAAAAGCTGCCACGAGTTTCGGTGGTTTGTTTGCCGATTTTTACCTGGTCGATCAGCTTGGTCACGATGATGTACCAGCTACCAATGGACATCAAGGCCAAAATGATTGCGGTTGATTTGGTGACGAAGTCACCTTCCTGCCACACCTTCTTAATACCAAAGGGGTTTTCTACTTCCACTTTTTCGGACATTGGTTTTGGTGCAGGCGCAGCCGCTTCTGCGGCGGCAGGGGCGGATGCATCTGCAGGAGCAGGTGCGGATGCAGAAGCAGCGGGAGCTGCTGCTGATGCGGCAGGGGCCGACGCCGACGCCGATGCGGAATCTTGCGCAGCAACGGTTGCGGGTGTCAACGTGACCATCGCGGTAACCGACAGCATGACTGCTGCAAAGAATGCGGATAGACGGGTATTTTTAAACATGCTTCCTCCAAATTTTCTAAATAGAACCAAACTGCAAAATTAAATAGATATAAGATTTTTTTGTACTACAAGATTAAAACCTGAATTCGGGATTATTCGATCTTCCATTCATAAGCAACACGTGCCCACGCTTCTACTGGTTTGCCATTTTCCGTACCTGCGCGGAACTTGTTGCAAGCCGATAATCCCGCTACTGCTGCCTTATCGAGATCGCGGAAACCGCTCGATTTTTCGATTTTCGAATCCTTCACCCGGCCATCTGCTCCGACCAGGAATGCAATGATGACGGTGCCTTCTTCTTCATTACGTGCTGAATTTTTAGGATATTCGGGTTTCGTGCAATCACTCACATTCAAAACCGCAGCCGTTTTAGCCGGTGGCGCTGGCTTGGGTGCTTCTGCCACAGGTGCCGGTGCGGCTGGTGCTTGCGGACGAACAGGTGCCGGTGCTGGCGGTGCTACATTGGTCGCTGCGGCAATCGGATTGTTTTGCTGCGCCGGCGCTTGGACTACCACTTCAGGTGGTGGAATAAACGGTGGCGGTGGCGTCTTTATTTCCGGTGGCGGTGGCGGTGGCGGCAGATCCTGTGGAGGGGGCGGTTTCACCTCCTCGATAATTTTGGTCTCTACCGGATTTTTGATTTTTTCAACCAAGCGCTTACCCATCCCGGATACGACCAAAAACCCCATCAAAACGTGAAAGGCGACAACAACTATGATGCCAGTCAATCGTTTTGTTGTGTTTTCTTCATTGTGA
>JBKJLF010000583.1:0-3581 GCA_046597185.1 Burkholderiaceae bacterium
GGTTTGCGCCAGGGCGCGGCCTGCCGCCATAATCGGCGCAATATACGGCATGGTGCGCGAACTGCCGTCATGGGTCGTGTATTGCGCGCAATCGCCCAGGGCGTAAATCTCCGGCGCGCTGGTTTGGCCGTAAGCGTCCACCACAATCCCGCGCTCGCAACGCAAGCCTGCCGCTTGCGCCAAACGCGTATCGGCGCGCAAACCAACGGCGGATAACACCACGTCCGCAGCCAAGGTTTCGCCATTGGCCAGCGTCAATTTCAGGGCGTCGCCATCGTGATCGATTTGGCTGGCGGTGGTGCCCAACAACATGTGCACGCCGCGCGCTTGGAGCGCAGTTTGCAAGCCACGGCCCAATTCGGCTGGCAGCAGCAACGCCAGCGGCAAGGGGTTGGGGTCGATCACGCTCACGGCATAGCCTGCGCCGCTTAAATCGTCGGCAAATTCACAGCCGATCAAACCCGCCCCAATCACGGTGACGCGCGCTTTGGCCGGGGTTTGTTCAATCCGCTGGCGAAAGGCCGCATAATCGCTTAAGTGATTGACGGATACCACTTGATCAGCCGCATCACCGGCAAAACTCAAGCGTATCGGCTGCGCGCCAAGGGCTAACACCAATTGCGCATACTCATGGGTTTTGTCGCTGGTGCGCAAGGTATGATTGATGCTGTCAATTTCCAGCACCTCAGTGCGCGGTAAAATGGTGGCTTCCAATTGCGCCGCCATTTGTTCCATGCTTTGGTTTTGCAATTGCGCCGCAGCCTTGTTTTGCGCCAGTGCATTGGAGAGCATGGGTTTGGAATAAAAGCCGGCGTCATCGCGGCTAATAATCAGCAGCGGGGCGGTTTTATCGAGCTTGCGAAATTCGCGCGCTACCGTGAAGGCGGCCATACCCGCCCCGATGATGATCAATGGTTTCATAATATTTCCAGGTAATTAAACTTCGACCATGTCGAAATCTTCTTTGGAGACGCCGCAGTCAGGGCAAGTCCAGCTTGCCGGAATATCGGCCCAGGCGGTACCAGCCTCGATGCCATGCTCAGGGTCGCCAGTGGCTTCGTCATAAATATAACCGCAAACCAGACATTGATACGTTTTCATAGTGATCCTTAAAATCTAAAAAAATGGGAAGAATGGAAAAATCGGGAAAAACCGGAATAAATTGGCAATCAAGCCGCTATTTTAAACCGCCGGATGGGCTGCCAACACATTGCGATACTGATTTGCATGGCGTTCTTCTACCTTGGCCAAGGCGGCGAAGCGTTTGGCCGCCAATTCCAGCGTGCGCTTGAACTGTTCGGCATGTTGTTTTGACTCTTCAATCTGCTCATCGTATTCATTCACGGCAGCATGGTTGCCTTCTTCCAGCGCCAAATGGCGGAATTTGGGGTACATTTCAGTGTATTCATAGGTTTCGCCTTCAATTGCAATGGCCAAGGCTTTTTGTGGTGTCATTTTGTTTTTTGGATACAGTAAGTCGAGGTGGGCAAATGCATGCATCACTTCTTGGGCGGCGGTTTCTTCAAACACTTGCGCAATTTCATGCGCACCCGCTTCACGTGCCAATTTGGCAAAGTAACGATATTTGATATGCGCCATCGATTCTCCGGCAAAAGCCGATTCCAAATTGGTGATGGTGACAGAGGGGGGTGTAGCGGCGGGCGTGGTGGCTTGCGTCATTTTTGGCTCCTGTTGAGTGATTTGATTCGCGATGTCTATCGCGCCAGGAAGAAGCATAGCTCAAGCCATTAAATATTCAAAATTGATTGTTCTTATTTTTAAAATAGCCAATAACTATTTAATCTCGAACAGGCATCACCAACGCATGTTTAATCGGCGGTGGTCTTGATCGCCCGATTATTTACCGAACTCACGCTTTCCAGATGTTTGCGTAGCCATTGGTGCGCCGGACTGCGGCCGTCGCGCTCATGCCACAGCATATCGAGGTGAACCGGCGGCATGGCGAAGGGTAATTCGCGCGATACCAATAATTCGCTCATCCCGGTCGAAGCCATCAGGTGGCGCGGTAAAACCGTAATCAGGTCGGAATTGGCAACCACTCGCCCTGCGGTAAAAAATTGATTCACGGTGAGCAAAATCCGCCGCTCGCAGCCCAGTTGGGCCAAGGCTTCATCTACCAGACCATGCGCACGCCCGGAAAAACTCACCAGCAAATGGTTGGCATTACAATAGGCCTCGACGGTGAGCTCTTGTTTTGTCAGCGGATGGTCGCGCCGCATCACGCACACGTATTGGCCCGTGTACAGGCGCTCGTGCCGAATCGGTGAACTGGTTTCGCTGGATAATTGCGCTGCCACACCGGGGAAAAAGCCGACCGCCAAATCAATATCGCCACGCAATAGCAAGGGGCGCGGCTCACGCGTGGTCAGCGGCACCATGCGGATATTTAAACCCGGCGCATCGGTTTCCAACGCGCGCACCAGGGCGGGTAGCCACAAGGCGGCAGTGGCGTCGGCCATGGCCATGCGGAAGGTGGCGTGCGCATCGGCCACGTTAAAACTCTCGGGCGTGACCGCTGCTTCCAGTTCGGTTAGCGCGCGCCGTACCGCAGGCCATAAGGCTTCCGCGCGTGGCGTGGGTTTCACGCCGTAGGCGGTGCGAATCAGTAATTCATCACCAATGCGGTCACGCAAACGCTTGATGGCGTTGGAAACTGCAGGCTGCGTCATGGCTAAATGGCCAGCCGCGCGGGTGAGATTTTGCTCGGTCATTACAGCATCAAAGACGCGTAGCAGATTTAAATCAAGAGTTAGGAATGACATATTTTTTTGCTATCAATAAGTGAGAATGACAGGTATTGTCATTTGCGTATGCTGCACTGCACTATAAATCACCTATGCCAGATATGCAAGTTGAATATCTCGAATCCTCGCTCGATTAAAATTCTTCCCATCCGTCCGAAGAGGCGCTAGCCTGGGTTTTTTTGCTGCTTGAAGCTGGCGCGGGTACTTTTGCCAATGCGCGTGTGGCCGATGTTGCTGCTGGTGCTTTGTATGCTGGTGTGGAACGGGCGGCTGCTGATTGAGCCGGTGATTGAGCCGCTGAGTGAGTCGATGCGTGAGTCGATGCGTGAGCCGGGGCAGATACACTACGCCCATCCGGGTAGTCCGGGGTGCGGAAAATACTCACCACTTGCGCCAGATTGGCCGCCTGGTCTTGCATCGATTGTGCCGCTGCCGCTGCCTCTTCTACCAAGGCGGCGTTTTGCTGGGTGGTTTCATCCATTTCGCTGATGCTGTGATTGACTTGTTCAATCCCCGCGCTTTGTTCCTGGCTGGCCGAGGTGATTTCGCCCATGATATTGGTAACCAGGCGAATACTGGCCACCACTTCTTCCATGGTCACGCCGGCTTGCTCCACCAAATTACTGCCTTCTTTGACCTTGGAGACCGAATCGTTAATCAGGTGTTTGATTTCTTTTGCCGCGCTGGCTGAACGCTGCGCCAGATTGCGCACTTCCGACGCCACCACCGCAAAGCCGCGCCCCTGTTCCCCGGCGCGGGCCGCTTCCACCGCCGCATTCAAAGCCAAAATATTGGTTTGGAAGGCAATGCCATCGA
>JBKJLF010000595.1:0-10242 GCA_046597185.1 Burkholderiaceae bacterium
GGCGGGGATGTTGGCGTCGATTTTGTCGGCCTCACGCGGTGGCTGGCTAGCCTTGCCGCTGGTATTGTGGCCTTTGTTACGTTATAGCGTTCAAACTGAGCGGGGTGGGCAAGCTGGCCCGGCTAAAGCCAAAACTTCGCTGCTGGCCTTGTTGGCGGTGCTGCTTGCATTGATATTGGCTTACTTTTTGCCATTTACCGGCGTTGCACGGCGGATTGGCGAAGCGGTGTCGGATGTGCAAGCTTATGTATCGCATAACGACGCCACCACCTCGGTTGGCATTCGTTTGGAATTATGGAAAGCCTCCTGGCGCATGTTTCTCGATCATCCATTCTTGGGGGTAGGGCGCAAAGGGTTTGATGATGCTTTGCAGCAATTGGCCCAACAAGGGTTTTTGCAACAATCCCCGGCCTTGACCTATAGCAGTAGTCATAATGATATTTTGCACTTCTTGGCAACTGGCGGTCTGCTGGATTTTAGTTGTTTGCTCATGATGTATGCTGCGCCGCTGTTGTTTTTTATTCGAATTTTACGACAAGCGCCATCCGGCGCGCAAAATCCTGCTTTGATGGGCTTGGTGCTGGTATTGTGCTTTATTGGCTTTGGATTAACCGATGTGATGTTTTGGCTGATGATGCCAAAAGTTTTTTACATCATGATGATCAGTACCCTGGTGGGTTTTTGTTTGGTCGAAAAGGAAATGCATGACTAACCAAGAAATTGCGCGGCGCTTACTTTCGATGTTAAAGCCGTATCGTAACCGTTTTATGTTATCGCTGCTGGCCATGGTCGGTACGGCGGCAACCGAGCCGATGTTTCCCAAAGTATTGCAAATTTTACTCGATCGCGGCTTTTTGCCGGGAGGGCCGGCGTTTAGCATTTGGTCGGTGCCGGCGGTGTTGGTGGGCATTTTTGCTTTGCGTGGCGTATTTACCTTCAGTGAAAAATATTTCAGCAACTGGGTGATTAGTCGCATCCTCAACGATTTACGGCGTGCCATGTTTGACCGCTTGCTGCATTTACCGGTTGCGCGCTTTCATCAGGAATCGACCGGTGCTTTACTCAATACCATGATTGCCGAATCGCGCCAATTGGTGGATATGATTACCTCGGTGTTTCTGGCCATGGTGCGTGATAGCGCGACCGTGATTTTATTAATGGCCTATTTGTTTTGGTTGAATTGGCGCTTGACCCTGGTGGCGCTGGTGCTGATACCTTGCGTGGCGCTGATTGTGCGGGTTTCCTCGAAACGGCTGCGCCGTTTGAATCGCGAAAACCAGCGCGTGACCGAAGAAATGACGCAAGTGGTGGAAGAAGCCGCGCATGGGCATCAGGTGATCCGGGTATTCTCCGGCCATGCTTATGAAAAGCGCCGTTTTGAAGCGCGTAGTGAAGCCTTGCGCGGTTTTTCGCAACGCATTACGGTGGCGGCAGCGGCCACGGTGCCGTTTACCCAAATGGCATCCGCCTTGGCGGTGGCGGCGGTGATTGTGCTGGCTTTGCAACAGGCGCAACAACAATTGATGACGCCGGGCGGCTTTGCTTCCTTTATCACCACCATGTTGATGGTGTTGGCACCGCTCAAGCGTTTGGTGGAAGTGAATGGCCCCTTGCAACGCGGTATGACATCCGCCGAAACCGTATTTGCCCTGATTGACGCCCAAACCGAAGCCGACCCCGGCCAACACAGCATTGCGCGCGCCAAGGGCGGTTTGCAAATGCGCCATGTGGCCTTTGCCTATGGCAATAGTGAGCGCCCGGCTTTGGAAGATGTGAATATCGATATCGCACCCGGTGAAACCGTGGCGCTGGTGGGCGTCTCGGGCGGTGGCAAATCGACCTTGGTGAATTTGGTGACGCGTTTTTATGCGCCCACCGGCGGGCAAATCTTACTCGATGGCATCGATTATCAGGACTTGACCCTGGAGAGCGTGCGCGCCCAATTGGCTACGGTGAGCCAGAATGTGGTGTTGTTTGATGACTCTTTGCGCGCCAATATTGCCTACGGCGTGCTGGAGGTGGATGAGGTGCGTTTGGCGGCGGCGGTGAAGGCGGCGCATTTGTCGGACGTGGTGCAAGGTTTGCCGCAAGGATTGGATACCTGTCTTGGCGAAAACGGCATGCGCCTTTCGGGTGGGCAGCGCCAGCGGGTAGCGATTGCGCGCGCCATTTACAAAGATGCGCCGATTTTGATTTTGGATGAAGCCACTTCGGCATTGGATAATGAATCCGAACGCGCGGTGCAAGCGGCGCTGGATGAATTAATGCGTGGCCGCAGCACTTTGGTGATTGCGCATCGGCTCTCGACCATTGAAGGCGCTGACCGGATTATGGTGCTGGAACATGGGCGCATTATTGAATCGGGCAAGCATGCCGAATTATTAGCGAAAAATGGCGTGTACGCCAACCTGTATCGGCTACAATTTGCCAAGCAGGCAGCATAAAAAACAGGGGGGAGAGGATGAAACTGACGGCAACCGTGGCGAGGACTTTAATTATTGCACCGAATTGGATCGGCGATTCCGTGATGGCGCAACCGTTGTTGCAATTACTTAAACAGCAAAACCCGGAGCGCGAGATTGATGTCTTGTGCGCGCCGTTTGTGATGCCGGTTTGGCAAGCCATGGACGAAGTGTCGGAAGTGATTGAAGCGCCGTTTCGGCATGGTGCCTTGCAAATGCGTGAGCGTTGGGTCTTTGCTAATTTACTGCGGCGTAAATCGTATGCCGATGCTTATGTCTTGCCCAATACGCTTAAGTTTGCCTTGATTCCCTGGTTGGCGCGCATCAAACAACGGATTGGCTATAAAGGCGAATCGCGTTATGGTTTGTTGAATGTGATGCATTACGACCCGAAAGATGACCCGCGCCCGATGATTGCGTTTTATGCCGCCCTGGCGAGCGCACCATCGGCCACGGTGGGGCCGGTGTCGGATTACCCACGCCCGCGTTTGCGCGTGACCGATCAACAAATTGCCCGTGCTTTTGGCTTTGTTGGTTTGCAGCCGGAATGGCCTTTGGTGGTGTTTGCGCCGGGGGCGGAATTTGGATCGGCCAAGCGTTGGCCGGCTGCGCATTTTGCGATTCTGGCTAAAAAAATACGTCAGGTTCACCCGTATGCGCAAGTAGCGTTGTTGGGTTCGGCCAAGGATGTGGCGATTTGCGAAAAAATCGTTGGTATGGCACCGGATGTACGTAATTTGGCGGGCATTACCAAGTTGGGGGATGCGATTGGTTTATTGGCCGGGGCGCAGGCGGTGGTGAGTAATGATTCGGGCTTGTTGCATATTGCAGCGGCCTTGAATCGGCCCGTGATTGGTTTATATGGCCCGACCAACCCGAACCATGCGCCGCCGCTGGCGGATGTGGCGAAAACCTTGTGGTTACGGCTCGATTGCGCGCCTTGCAACGAGCGGCGTTGTCCGCTCAAGCATCGCAATTGCATGCGCAAGATGAAGCCTGAGCAGGTTTGGAAAGAATTGAAGCCGATGTTGCATTCGGCCAATGAGCAAGAGGACAGGGAGTAGGTAACACCGCCATAAACCACGGCACATCGCGGAACGCCGCCCTCGTGACGACGCCTTCGGACCGCCGCCCTCGGAATGCCGCCCGCTCCGTCATTCCCGCATGCTTTTGGCGGGAATCCAGTTTGTTCATTTCGCGTAGCGCCCAATTTGCGCTGGTTCGGGCCAGGATTGCTTGATGCAGGCTTGTAAGCGGGCGTTGGGGATGTAGTGGCGTAGGGCGTCGTAATGCAGGGCGGTGTAATCCCAGTTGGGGGCGAGCATGTTATGTGCGTTTTGGAACAAGGCCAGGATGATATCCGGTTTGGTCCAGTATTGATTAAATTGCGCTACCATGGGTTTGATTCTTGATTCGACGATGCTGGTGTGCTTGGTGATATAGGCGTTGGAATCCAAGCCAAGCACGCGAATGGTTTCGCGGCCAAGTTGACTATTGTTGCGTTCTCTTACGTTCCAGCGGGCAATGGTTGGAATCGTATGGTCAAAATAAAACTCAATATGCTCGACTGGATTAATCTCTCCCGATGGATCAATCAGTAACGGCTGTTCCTGGCCGGGCGGTTGAGCTTCCGCGCGCAAGGCTATCGATTTTTTTGCCAAAGGAAACCAGGTATTTTTGTTGGTGCGGTTGCAAATGGGGCAAGCGAACAACAGGTTGTGCCAGGCAAAGGCGAGCCACCAATAACCGTGGGTGTCGGTGCAGCCATCGTGGTTGGCGGTTTGGCGGTTGGCGCAGGTTTTGGGGCGGTAATGCTCGACATCGTAATACTTTTCCAAAATATGCCGCTCGCAGTAACAGCATTTGCCATGTTGCATGGCTAACAGTTTGCTGGTGACTGCGGCGATGCGGTAGCCATCAATATCATCTGCGCTTGGGTTGCGGCCTTGGGTTTGGATGAAGGCGCGTAGTTTGGCCAGTTGCGTGCTTTGGACTGCGGCCAGTTCTGGTGGGGCGCTGCTGCGCTGGATTAAAATCATGGGTTTGGCTCCGTCTTTTTGCGGCTGCGTTTTTTTGCTTCGGGTACGAGTGCGCTTGCTTGCGTGCTCGCTGGTGCAGGTTCGTGCGTGGGTGCGTAGCGCGCGGCGATGGGGTAGGGCGGCAGCATATCGGCGGCTTTTAATTGTGCTTGCAGGCGGTACAGTTCGGCGTCTTCTTCATCACTGCGCATGATGTCATTACACAACACGGCGTAGCGTTGAAAGGCTTGGCCCAGTTCCCCAGGGAAATAATCGTTGATGCCAAAATAGCTCAGATACAGTTCACTGCCTGTGAGCAGGGCGGGCGTTTCTACCCCGGCTTGTACTTTGGTGCGGCCATCTTCGTCAGAAAGCACCCAAATTTCTTGCGCTTTGGCACCGATCAGGGTAAGTGGGTTGTGTGTGGTGACGACAAAACTCATCTGAGGCAGCAGCTTGCGCGTGCGGGCGATAATGTCAATCTGAAACCGGGGGTGCAGGTGCAAATCAATTTCATCAATCAGCACCAAGCCGCGCATGTGCTGCATGAAGTTGGTGCTAATCACAACTTCATAGCGCTCACATAAATCGATCCAGCGTGCAATTAAATCGAGAAACCAGCCTGCGGTGGTAAGGTAGCCGTCGCTCAGGTAGCGCAGCGGCATGCGCACGCCGTTGTGGTCGCTAATCCAGACGATTTTATCGCGTACTTCCAGCGCGTGTACACCGAGCAATTTTTCCAGTGCGTCGGCTACGGCGGCGAATATTTGCGCGCTACGCTGGTTTTTGGCGGCGTCGCCATCCAGTTCTTTTAACCAGGTTTCGGCTTGGATCAAGTCTGCGCCTTCATCAAATAAAGTGGCAATCTCGGGGCCGCCGGAGTCGCCCAGTTTTACCATGGTGCTGGCCCCGCCCAGAGCAGAACCCCGGCGGCAGCCGTAGGCGAACAGCGGCAACAGGTGAGGGCGGGTTTGCGGCGGGTCTTGGTAATAATAATGGTTGCCGTTAATGCGGATGGTGGTTTTGTGCTGCTTACCATTTACCGTGACCAGGATGTGTGTTTCGCTGGTGCGCTGCTCGCTTTGGCCCAGACGCGCCCAGCCGTCAAACGAGTTGGCTGGCCAGATGTTGGGGTCTTTGATGTTGCGTAGTGCGATGGCAATAGCGCGCAAGAGTGTGGTTTTGCCTGCGCCATTGGGGCCGAGGATGACGACCCATTGACCTTCGGTGGTATTGGCTGGTCGGGAAAAATCAAATTTTATTTGCTGGAAACGGCGGGCGTCCTGTAATTCCAATGCTTGTAGTGTGATGGGTTGCGTTGGGATATATTCGGCTTGGTCTGATGCCTGGCTAGTTTGCGGGCAAGGCAGCGGTAACGCAAGCTGGTGCCAGGTGGATTCTTGATCCAGATTGGATTTTTCGGATTGCAGCAGATCGAGTAAGGCTCGGAAAACATTGCGGTACTCCGGGTGCGATGGTGCAAGGGCTTCGTAAGTGCGGAGTAATATTGGTTGGGTTTGTGTTTTAGGGCGCTTGCCATTTCTGAGCGCTTTTAAAAACGCAGGGAGCAAGGCTGGAATTTTTTCGGCAGCGGCAATGATTTCCAAATGAATGCGGTTGAGGCGATCATTGGGCAATACATCAAAGTAAAGCGCAAAAATAGCCCACTCCACAGTATCAGATAGTGGTGTTTGGGCTGTTTTGATTGCCAAAATCGGCGGTTGGTCGCCAGTAGAATGGTTGTTACTTAGCCAATGCTCAAGAAAATCGAACCGGAAAATAATAAAGCGCAGTGCGACCAAGAACCTGTCTGCGATCTGTAATGCATTTTCGTATTGTTCGAAATAAAGAAATTCCGAAAATAATTCCAAATCATTGTGATCAATTAATAATTGTTTCCATTCGTCCAGTTTAAGCCATTCGGGTTGTTCAAAAAACAGCGCAATTTCGTCCCGATTCATTGCCAGCCAAGTACGCCAATCATGGGGTATTTGTTTGGTATCAGCATGGGTTTTTGCCAAAATACGGAGCGCGGTTTTTGCGATGAATTGCTTTACGCTTGTAAATCGATTTGTTGTGAAAGTTCTTTCGATTTCCGTTAAGGTCGTTTGCGTCATATGCGAGCCTAATATCGCGAAGTCAAACGGGTGATAGACTAATAGTGGCAGGCCATAGGCGAGTGTAGCCAAATTCCACGGCAAATCAGTGGGGGTGTTATTCAAGTGCGCCAGTATTTTCCCATCAACACGTTTGCTCGCTTTATGCCAGTCCTGGAAGTCTCCCATTTCCTCGTTGTGCAATGCGTTTGCAACGAAATGTAAGTCGGCATTTGATTCGCAGCACTTTAAGCAGACCGCTAATGGCCAAGAGAAATAGTCAGCGAGGGTGATCCATTCGCCCTGTTTGCCATTTTTCGCAATTTCAACCAGTGTATCGGCCAAAGATTTGGCCGATGGTGCTAGCTCATATTGACAAGAAAAAACCCATGCAGCCCATGATTTAGGGTAAGGCATTCCAGGTGGCGGTAAATGACTTATGTTTTTAATTTTGTGAAATTTCTCGAAGTTGAAGACTGAAATTGGGCTGGCGATCAAAGTGATCCAGGCGGCCCAATGGGTGCGCGCAGTTTCTTCAGTAACATGAACGCCGATAAAAGCGCTTGGCAATATATCGTTTGCGTGTTGATCGAGTTTTTGTGCCAGCCATAAACCCATGGGTATTTCACGCTGTTTGCAAAGTGTTAGCAAAGCGCTGTAATCGGTGAGTTTGTCCCAATATTGATCAGCCAGCCGTTCTACCCATGTAAAACCCGCATTGATGGCTAGCAAAAGGCATAGCCATGCGGAAAGTGGTTGCGGGCCGTTCAAGGCGCTTTGCAGCGCGGACTCAAATTCGTTTTCGGTGTCGCGACTAAGCAAATTGCATAATTCTCTTTGGCGCTCAACGGGCGGCGAAGTCATTATTCCGCAAGCATATTGCATTAATACCTTGCTGTACTTGGGTTGGCTTAAGACCGAACCTTCGTCCAGGATAGTCAGTGCCAATCTCGCACCAGCGTTGGTCAGGCCGAAAACAGGGTTGCTGCGATCTTCGTTAAGGCCAGGGCACAATTGCGTGGCGACAAAACCCCGCAAGTGGGAGCCTTCAGCAAATAAGCGGCTTGTCGCAAACAGCAAGGTGTTTTCAAACATCGGCGCACGGGCAATTTGGTGTAGCCGATTTTTAATGTGTTCGTCTTCGCCCATCGTTAGCGCCCATGCTGCCATAAATTCTTGCAACGAGCGGATTTCAAAACCAAATTTGCCCGATTCCTGTTCATCCAAAAATACCAGCCGCTGTTCGGTTGCGATGGCTATTTGCTGTGCCAACGACTGTAACTCGGGTTCAGCTACTTCTGCGTCGCTCAATACTTGGGAAATGACTTCGCGTAGGCGATCACGTGTGATGCGTGCTGCTGCGCCACCACTTTGTTCTGCTTCCACTTGTAGCAACAAGCCTACTCGCTGGTGAATTTGTTCGACATAAATGCGATAGTCTCGCAAAAGCGGTGATGCATAGGTATTGCGTTCAATCTCGCGTTCATAAATATGGGAAAAGTAGCGGTGGAATAAAGCCCAGCGTTCACGCGGGGCGCGGCCAATTTTTTCAAGTAGCGACGTAAGTATGGTTATCTGCAATGGCGATGTCAAAAGACGGGCGGTTGCGGCCTCTTGTGCTGCCAATTGCATGCGTTGCATTTGCTTTTGGCGTTCCGTTGCATCTTTATGGCGGTTTGTGATTAGCTTTTCAGCGTAACCCAACGCTTGTTGTTGGCTCAGCGGTATCAGGTATTGCTTGTTGGCGCCAAATTTTGCGAATTCATCCGTATAGCCTTGGGGGCGTGTCGTAATAATTGTGGTGCATGTTTTGTGACAGGTACTGGGTGTGGTGGTTAATTCATCCAAAGCATCAACGATTTTGAAGCGGTCGGCCCCGGCACCTACTTCATCAAAACCATCCGCTATCAATAGCCAAGGCATGGCGGTCAGTAGCTTGGCCAAGGTTGTCACTTGCAGACCACAATCTTGGGCCGTTGCTTGACTGGCCAGAAATTGGAGTAGTACCGGGGTTTGTGTATCGATTTTCGCTGTCGTTATCCATGCACTAAATTCAGGCAAAGCAATTTGCAAGGGGAGTAAGGGGTTTTTTGGCAGTGCCAATGTAGTGTTGCCTTCAGCTTGTTTTATGGAAAACGAACAAAGCAATTTTTGTTGTTCTTGCCTTAATTGTGCTGAAAGGGGATTGAGTAATGCAACCCTATGCAGTTGGCTGGCGATTTGTACCAGAGTTGACTTGCCTTGGCCTGGACCGCCAATTAACAAATGCGTTATGAAATGTGCTTTTGAATCGTCACCAAGCCAGAAATTTGTGTTTGTAATGTCTGGTTCATGAATTTTCGTGAGAAAGTATTCTTGGTTTTGGGGTGAATTAATTTCTGGTGTGGTACTCACTGGCAAGTCCACAAACACTTGCGTCAGCGGTACTTCCCCAATGGTATGTCCGCCTTGCCCCAGCTTGGCATATTGGTTCGCTTCAAGCTGCGCCGCCAGCCAATCACGCACCGAATTGAATTCCACTTCACTCAACCCGGCCTTTGCCGCAGCTTCGGCCAAGACCCTGCTTTGCTTTTTCTCTGCCATGGTTGCGCTATTCTCTTTCGTTACTTGCCCAGGATTGCTTTATTTGCCGGATTCAACCTGTTAATACGCCAAATGCGTGGGCACGGGTGCCCACGCTACATAATTGCATTGTTCTCCGCAGAATCGGAGAACGGTTGTTTCAGCTTACATCGCGTTTCTTCAACACGTTGCGGACAGTGCGCCCTTAAATATTATTTCCCCCAACTATCCTTGAGCGTCACAATCCGGTTAAACACTAACTTACCCGGCCTGGAATCTTCCTTATCTGCAATAAAATACCCATGCCGTTCAAACTGAAAGCGTTGTTCTGGCAGTGTACCCGCCATGCCCGGTTCCAGCCAGGCTTGCACCACTTCCTTGGCATTCGGGTTTAAGGCCAGCTTGAAATCCTTACCGCCCGAATCCGGCATCGGGTCCGTGAACAGGCGATCATACAGCCGCACTTCAGCCGAAATCGCATCAAGCGTACTGATCCAGTGGATATTGCCCTTGACTTTATAATTAGCGCTGCCGGGTGTGCCGGATTTGCTGTCTTCAAAGTAATTGCAATGCACCGCGCTCACGCTGCCATCGGCAAGCCGGTCGTAACCCGTGCATTCCACCACAAAGCCATGGCGCAGCCTTACCTTGTTGCCGGGGAATAAACGGAAATACCCCTTGCTAGGTTCCACCATAAAATCATCTTGCTCGATCCAGACTTCACGGCTAATGCTAAACTCGCGCAGGCCGCGCTCAGGAAACTGCGGGTGAATCGGCGAGGTGCAGGGCACGCTCACGCCCTCAGGGAAGTTGTCAATAATTAATTTCAACGGACGCAACACGGCGGTGGCGCGCGGGGCTTTGGGGTCGAGGTCTTCGCGCAGGCAACCTTCGAGAATGCTCATATCGACCCAGCCATCGGATTTGGTGGTCCCCGCCCGCTCGGCCAGTATTTGCAGCGACTCCGGCGTGTACCCGCGCCGCCGGATGCCTACCAGGGTTGGCATGCGTGGGTCATCCCAGCCATCCACCAGGCCTTCATCCACCAATTGCCTGAGTTTACGCTTGCTGGTAATGACGTAGGTGACATTCATCCGTGCAAAT
>JBKJLF010000816.1:0-7734 GCA_046597185.1 Burkholderiaceae bacterium
GTGGAATTACCGTCTGAAGCCGCATGAGCCACTTTCCTAGTATTTTTAATTGTTCAAGTTATTTTTGCTCAATTCCCAAGCGTTCGACCAAGGTCAGTACGGCCGGGCTATCTGGCCCACGGTCGCAAAAATCGCCGACAAAAATCAAAGTGCGACCGTTGGGATGCTCCCCGTCCTGGTCGTACCCGAGGTGCTGCAGCAAACTGTTCAACGCGTCGAATTCGCCGTGAATGTCACCGATGATATCCAATGGGCCGGGGGGAAGAGATTGGATCAAGGCTGGGGCGGCGGCGATTTTGCCGGACTCAGTTTTGGACCCATTGGGTAAGTTAGCTTCAATTTCCGACTGATTCATGTGTTTCTTCCATTGCAAGGTCAAGGCGCAGTATAACCTGTTTATGCAAGCTGGCAGCTTATCGTGAAGCACCATTTAAACCAAACTCTTGCCATGGGCCATGGTGGTACCAATTAAAAATCAGCTCTGTCAGCAAGACTGCTGAAGACTTAAAGTTGCATTTACAATACATGCTACGAATTGAGGCGGTAACCATTTTGTTGAAAAGAAACGAGGGGAGGGGTGGTTCTGGCCAGACCGAAGTCTGGCCAGGCGTTACATCGGTTCTTTGTGGGTGAACCAAAACAGACCAGCCGCCACGCCGGTAAAAGTCCAATAATCGGTGGGCGCAAACCAAATCCAGTGTTTATGCCAGGGCACATGCACCGGGTCGAAATTGGCGACGCCAAAGGCCGGGTTGCAAACAAACCACAAAAAGTCTTCACTAATCCAGAATGTCATCACACAAGCCGCAACCCGCAATTGCAACTTCCAGCTCCAGCGTTGCATGAAAAAGAAGGAAAAGTTAAAAACTAGTGTAATAAAGGTGAATAACCATGCATGGTAACCAGTCATCGCGCGCCCGCCCCAGAAAATATCGAGCAACCAATGTTTCTCAATACGCCAGGTGGGTAAATTGGCGGCCCAGCCTGCTGCACCCTCGATCTGGATTTCCACATTGGCGAAAAAATAGCCTAGTACCAGTAGCCAAAATAGCGTCAGGCCAAGCCGTAAATTGGGGTTAAAGGTAGATGGATTCATCGCAACTCCGGTTCCGGGCCACGACAAACAATTGCCAATACCGTTTGTGCCGCCTTGCCACGCCCCAGCAAAGTGGCTTTGGCACGCATATCGGCCAGTTTTTCCGGATGGTCGAGTAGAAAACGCACTCGATACTCCAGCGTCACATCATCAAACGCTTTCAAGGCCACGCCTTGTTCGAGCAAATAATCGGCATTGCGCTCTTCTTGCCCTGGAATGGGCGAATTGACGATCATCGGCAAACCCATAGCCAGACATTCCGAGGTGGTTAAACCGCCCGGTTTGGTGATCACCAAATCCGAACAAGCCATTAATTTTTCTACCTCATTGGTAAACCCTTGCGCCAGCAGCCTGCCGGGGTAGCGTGCAGCCAGAATTTGCAAGGCAGCCAGTGCTGTTTCATTTTTACCGGCCAGCGCAATCAATTGAAAATCTCCTTCCAGGCCCAATAAGCGTGCGGCGATGGTATCCATACTGCCCAAACCTGCGCCGCCACCCATCAATAGTATGGTTTTACGGCTGGCATCAATACCAAAGCTGGCGGCGCATGCGGCGCGGTCCTGCGTGGCACTGAATGCTGGCATAATCGGAATGCCCGAAACATGAATTTTATCGCTCGCAATCCCTTGCGCACGCATGCGAAAGGCGACTTCTTCATTGGCGGCAAAATAACCCGCCATGTGTTCATGCACCCACATCCGGTGCAAGTCAAAATCAGTCACTTGCACCCACACCGGGCAATGCAAGCGGTCTTTGCGAATCAGGCGCGAGAGCATTTCAGCCGGTAAAAAATGGGTGCAAATGATGGCATCGGGCTTAAAAGTCACAATTTCCTTTAATAAATCTTGCGCATTCCAGCGCTCCAAGCCACGCCGCACTTTTTCCATCGCACTATCGGCTTGCGCTTCATTGGTGGAATGGTATAAATACCCCCATAAACCCGGCGATTTATTGACCAATTTAATATAAAAATCCGTGTACAACTTGCGAAAGCCGGATGTAACATAATTCATCACATCCAAATGGGTGGCTTCGATCTGGTAGCCTGGGTCACCCGCAAAGGCGCGCAGGGCTTCAGCCGCACGCATATGGCCGGCACCAGCGGAGACGCTTAAGATTAAAATTCTTTTCGGTGTCATAAGAAAGTTCATACAAGTTGAAGAGTTAAGGGACGGGGCAAAGCATAGCATGACGTATGCTGGATGCGGCATCGCAGCAAAATATTTGTGTTGTTGCAGTTGCTTACAATCTAAATGCAAGCAAGTGCAAGGAAATGCAAACTGGCAAGACTAAAGCACAAGAGCAAATACTGATATGATAGATTTGCTCAGCATGCTGGTTTTTTGAGGTCTTACTTTTATGGAGTTGTTATGAATCGTCGTCAATCGTTACTGGGGTTAATTGGCTTGGGGTCGAGCTTGGGTTTCATGTCGTTTGCCAAATCGGGATATGCCGCCTCCGCCATTACCGCACTCAACAAACCGCATGCGGAATGGAAAAAAATATTGCCGGAAAATAGTTACGCGGTCTTGTTTGAAGAAAACACCGAGCGCCCCGGAAGCAGCCCATTAAACACGGAAAAGCGTGCTGGCCATTTTGTTTGCGCCGCCTGCTATTTGCCGCTATTCAAAAGCGAGTTTAAATTTGACAGTGGCACGGGTTGGCCCAGTTTTTTTGACGTATTGCCCAATGCAATTGGTAAAAAAGAAGATAAAAAGTTGTTTTCAACCCGTACCGAATACCATTGCGCCCGTTGTGGCGGTCATCAAGGCCATGTTTTTGATGATGGCCCGAAACCAACCGGGCTGCGTTACTGCAACAACGGTTTGGCCTTGAAATTTATCCCCGCTACTGAAAAATTACCGGAGTTGCGCTCATGAAATCCTTGTATCGCTCATTGCGTCACGTATTGCTCAATTCAATTGCCGTCGGTATCACTAGCCTGGTTTGCCTGATGGGTGTGAATGCCCAGGCCGAAAGTGCCAGCGCCAAAGCACCCGTGCCCAAGGCGGCCACCGCCGTGTTTGCCGGAGGTTGTTTTTGGTGCGTCGAAGCGGATTTTGAAAAATTGCCCGGCGTACTGGCGGCAGAGTCGGGCTACACGGGCGGAAAAACCTTAAACCCGACTTACCATGATGTCAGCGCAGGCGGTACTGGCCATAGCGAAGCGGTCAAGGTGACCTATGATCCGACCAAAGTGAGTTATGCCACACTGCTCGATTATTTTTGGCACCATATCGACCCAACCGTCAAAGACAAGCAGTTTTGCGACACAGGTAATCAATATCGCAGCGCAATCTATTACAAGGACGAAGCGCAAAAAGCGCTGGTTGAAGCGAGTAAGGCAGCGCTTTTAAAGTCGGGAAAATTGAAGGAAATTCACACTGAAATCGCACCGGAAACCGTGTTTTATCCGGCTGAAGAATATCATCAGGATTATTACAAAAAGAATCCGGTGCGGTATAAATATTATCGTTACAATTGCGGACGTGATGCACGGGTTGCTGAAGTGTGGGGCAAAGCACACTGATTGGCCTGGCCGCTGATGGCCTGTTTTGGGATGTGTCAGGGTGTGTGGGAAATGATTTGATCGGCTATACTGCCAACATCATCTCTCACTTGCCCGATACCATGACCGCCTCAACCAAGCCACTTCGATACCTGATTCGCCCCTCACCTAATCCACCCAATCCACCCAATCCACACCATCTACCCCGTCACTTGACCCGGTTGACGCACAAGACTGGGCGGCTTTTGATGTCGCCACAACTTGCACCAAAATTGCGCGGTATCGAACGTGCCGATTCGATTGCCTTCGATTTTCACAAATGGATGCAAGTGCCCTACGATGCAGGCTTCATTTTGGTGCGTGACGGCGCGCTGCACCATGATACCTTCGCGCAACCCACCACGTATTTACGTCGTGATACCCGGGGTGCGGCCGCTGGTTCACCCTGGCCATGCGACTTTGGCCCCGATTTATCGCGTGGTTTCCGGGCTTTAAAGACCTGGATGACGATTAAGACCTATGGCGTCGAACGATTGGGCCAGGTTATGGCCGCAACCTACGATCTGGCACAGTACTTGCTTAATGAAATTCAAGCTTGCCCGAAATTGGAATTGATGGCCCCAGTGAATCTGAATATTGTTTGCTTTCGCTATCGTCCGCTCAAATCTGACGATTCAGGCAGGCATCGCGAGCTTGATTTGGCCGCCTTGAATGCGATGAATGCGATGAATGCCGAGCTGATTATTCAATTGCATGAGTCGGGCATTGCCTTACCATCCGCCACCACCCTGGGTGGGCAATTGGTGATGCGGGCAGCGTTGTTTAATCATTGAACCCAGGTGTAAGATGTGGATGGCTTGCTTGCCGCTTGTTTGCGCCTGGGGGGGCATTACAGAATGCCACTCAATAAATTGAGGGCAAAAAAAAGCCCACATAATTTGTGGGCTCGAATTCTATTTCCAGTTGGAGATAGAGGAGACAGGTGGAATTATGCCTGTCAGCAATCTATTCGTCCAATTTATCTTTGAGATTTCAGATATTTTCATTGTGAATATCTCGCCGCTGAATCGGCCCTTGAGATATTCAATCGAGAAATATCAGATATTCATCTACCCTTAAATGCCAGTGCGAGTCAGGTTGGCCTTTAATGCTTCACCCAGGCTGCTGTGGCTTTCAGCCAGGTGAGCTTTGGCTTCTTTGCTCATCGGTCGGATCAAGGCCAGTTGAATTTCCTTTTGCAATTGCAGTGCATTCTCGCGCAGCAAACTGCGGGCGTCGGCGGGTGTCCCAGCGGCAGGACGGGTCAACAGATTGCCGATGCGCTTGACGTGTTCGCGTTGCAAATTGCGCCGCATCGCCACGATGTCTTTGCCACCTTTTAACTCAGTCCAAATCGCAGCGGACAGGCTGTCATACATGTCGGCCAGCGATAACACGTTCTTGCTATCGGCCACTTTTTCGGCAGAATCGAGCAAACGGTGCGCGGTGACATCGCTCATTAATTGATCCAACACCGCGCTTTGCAAGGCCAATACGCGTGCGGCCAGTGAAATATCACGCCGATTGCCTTCAAAATGATCGACCCCGAGGCGGCTCAGTAACTCCGGGGTGAGTTTAAAGCTATCCGGTTTAAACAGATTTTGTGTCAATAAATTGAGTGCTTCGCGCTGGCGTGCTGCCACAAGCGGTGTGAAGGTCGCGCGCCCGGTGCCCGCGTGATCGCGCAGGAAGGTGGTGCCACCAATATATTTGGTGATGGGTGGAACCGAGCGCACAAACTGGCTAAAGCCATATTCGTAACTGCGGCGCAGGGTTTCATAGCTCTCGCCAGGTTTTAATTGTTTGGTTTGCAGCCTGTCCCATAATTCGCGTGAGTTGAAGAGACGTTTCTTTAAATAGGCTAAAGGATCGTGCCCCAAATCAAACACATTGACATCGGGGTCTGACACCTGGCCGCCGGAATCTTCATCGGTGCCATACGCCAATAATGGCTCGGTGGAACGTGCTGCTATTTTGGCTAGCTCCGCCGCTTCGGTAGCCGGGTCGAGTGGCTTGTAGGCATATTCAATGGCCCAATAATCGTAAGGCCCTAAGGTGGACATCACATACTCGCCCTGTGCCTCGCCTTTGGTGGCAATATTAAAGGGCGTGTAATCCATGATCGAGCCAGTCATGCCATTCTTTTTGGTGAATTCCGGGTTGCCAAGCTGTTGTAGCGTGTAAATGGTGGAGGCCCGGAAATTGTGGCGCAAACCCAGGGTGTGGCCTACTTCATGCATGATCACATCTTTGACATAGGCTTGCGCCAAGGCTTCGGCTTGCGGACTATCCATACGCATTTCGCCGCGCAATTCAAGCAGTTCACGCGCAAAATCAAATTCATGAGGCGCTTCAAGGCCATAGCGGCATTGTTCCTGGGCCTGTCCGGGCAATTTCCCGGCTAAATTGGTGGCCCAATGCGCGGGGGTTTGATCTTCCGCAATAAAGCGCCGTGCACCACGGGAAAATACATCCGACATACCGATATCCGCATCCAGAATTTCACCGCTGCGCTCATCCACATGCGAAGGGCCAATCGCAAAGCCGACATCGGCACCGACAAACCAGCGGATGGATGCATGGCTGGCATCGAGCGTATCAAATTCATCGGTCGCCGTCTGTTGCTTGGCCAGCACGGCATTTTTGAAACCGATGCGCTCAAACGCCAGATTCCATTCCAATATACCTGCGGTGATGGATTGACGATATTTCTCTGGAATGTTTTTATCCAGCCAGTAAACAATTGGTTTTACCGGTTCCGACAGGGCCGCTTGCGGATCTTTCTTTTCCAGACGCCAACGGTGCACCAGATGGCGCGTGTTTTTGGCTGTGGTGTCATCGGTAAAATCGACCTGACGGGTTGCAAAATGGCCGACCCGGTCATCTGCCAGGCGCGCCGCCATGGGCTGGGCGGGCAAGGGCGCGAAGCTATAGTAAAAGCCGAGGAAAAAGCTGCGTGGATCAGGTACGGTGGTGGGTGGACTGGGCAGCACCGCAGGTGGGGGCAGCGGCACCAGTGGTGGCACCGATAACTTGGGTACGGCAAAGTGGGCATTGACAGCAAAACCGGTGAGCTGCTCATCGCTGCGTACTTTGCCAAAACTGGTATTTTTTGCATCTAAAGCAAACGGCATGCGGTACACATACTCAAGTCGGAAGGCATAAGCGGGAATGTCGGTAAATAACAGGCTGCTGGCATCGACCAAAAACGCCTTGCTGCTGCCATGCTCTTTGCTCAAAACCGGGGCGCTGGAAAGCAAGCTATCGGAAAAACCCTGCGCCACCACCAGTGCTTGCGGCGTGCCAGGCTGGGCCAGGTATTCCATGTTTTTCGCCAGCAATTGAATTTGATTGCCAATGCGGCGGAAATAGGCGGTGTAACTGCCCGCCATTTGACTGCCATAAATACGGCGCTCGCCAATGCCGTTGGTGGTGCCAATCTGGAAGAAAAAGGGTTGCTCCAATTGTTCCGGGCGAATCTCAAGCCAAACTTTGTCATCTTTGCGATGCGTGGTGAAAAAGCCTTTGCTTTCTTTGGCATCCTTAATGATTTCATGAAATGGCTTTAAAGCAGAAGGCTCTGGCACTTTTGCCGCACCAGCCCCTGCGGCAGGGGCAGCGGCAGGTGCAACGGGGGCTGGGCTTGCTTCCTGTGCGTGGCTACTATTGAAGATCAGAAATAAACTGCTTGCCAATACGGTCAGTGCCGCGCGTGAGGGATGAGAAAATAGCTTGTTCATGTTATTGTAAAAATAGTTGATATAAAATTGTCTTTGTAAGTTATGGTTTTAAAATCGGCATTATGCCAATAATGCAAATAAAACTTTTTCCAATCGTCCCAAGTCATCCGCTTCCAATGCGACTGGCAGCGCGCATAAACGCAACACCTGAGCTTGTGGTGCTTCGGCTTTTTGGCCGGAACGCAATGACGATTGCAAGACTTCAACTTGTATCTTCAAGCGTTCACGCGCATACAATTCGGGGCTATCCAGACTAAAAATAATTTCCAAATGCAATAGTTCAGCCAGAAATTGAGTACGGTTGCTGCGTAATTTTTCGATATACGCGATTGTACCCCCGCTTGTACCCC
>JBKJLF010000058.1:0-21127 GCA_046597185.1 Burkholderiaceae bacterium
TTTAGCCGATACCACTGCGATGCGTGATGCCATGATTGCCGATGGTTATCAGCAAGGAAGTGATTTTTATTATTACGTGGCACAAGGGGGGAGCCATAATGAAGCTTCTTGGGCTGCTCGTTTATCGATTCCACTCACTTACTTATTTCCCTGGGGGAGTACCGTGTATTGACATCAGTTGAACAGCATGAAACCATTTACCTTGCCTGCCGGCTATGAGCGCATCAAACTGGTACACAGCTTTGCGGAATTAATCAACACGCCATGGCGTGATGGCGTCAACGCGATTTGCTGGCAGCGCAACTTGGCAGGCGATTTTGCGGAAGTGGTGGCGGCCTTGCTCAGGGATGTCGATGTCGATGGCGATGACGATGGCGATGGCGATGGCGGCATCGATCGGATCAGCAATATCAAACCAGCGCAACTCAAGCGCCTGCGCCCGAACCTGAGCACGGCGGGGAAAATGGCCATCGATATTTTGATCGAAGACCTGCGGCTATTGAGTGAGCATGGGCTGGAACCGAGCCTCGATTGCATCCATTACTATACCCGCGACGACCCTGCGGCCCCGGTCACCACCGATGTCTACTCGTTTCATGTCGATAGCGCGCCGATTGCCGCCGAGACGTACTTATGCGCCTACACCCAAGCCGCATCAGAAGGCTTGCGCAATGATCAGGCTCAAAGGCGGGTGGATATGCCGAAAACCCGCGCCGCGCTATTGCAGGAGTTTGGCGCGGCGGATGGTAAAGATTTTCTGGAATTTTTGCACGAGAATTGCTACGACTTGCACTATGCGGCGATGGCGCAGGCGCAACCGTTTTCTTTTGGCCTTGGCAATTTATGGCGCATCGCCATTGAGTATCCGGGTAACCCGGTGCCGCCGTGCATTCATCGTGCGCCGGAAACCATACCGGGGCGCGGGCCGCGCTTGCTGCTAATTAGTTGATGCCTGATGTCGGTGGCTGTCATACACCGGCACCGGTGGCGGCGCATAATGGGTTGGATCAACCTGGCGTTCTCGATTAATCATGCGGATTGACGAGATCATATTGTCCAATCCCATGGCACTCAACGAAGGGTAGCGCCCCGGGCGCAGCACCTTGCAGTAGCCTTTATAATCAACATCCTGACAAACCACCCAGCGCTCATTAAGGACGACCACCGAAGAGGCGCGGTCATTAAAGCCGACATCAACAAAGTTGGGAACCTCCTGATCGGCAGTAAAAGTTCTGCCCTCAAAGTTTTCGCGCGCATAAAAGATGACTTACGCAGACGCGGACAAGGAAAACACCGCACCCATCAC
This sequence comes from Burkholderiaceae bacterium, assembly GCA_046597185.1. Classification (GTDB taxonomy): domain Bacteria; phylum Pseudomonadota; class Gammaproteobacteria; order Burkholderiales; family Burkholderiaceae_D; genus CAMBDR01. The sequence continues at coordinate 1,307 of JBKJLF010000058.1, forward strand.
GGCAAGGATGACGGTTAGCTTCAGTTTCATTTTCATTCTCCGAAAGACTATTGGTGGACGCCAGTACGCTGGCGCGCATTGGCAAGGTCTTGCTCATAAATTCGTCTGGCCTCTCTGATACAAGCGGGCTGCTCCTGCTTGCCAAGTTCCTTGCACGAGTCCAGCGCAATCTTCAATGCCGCGACGTATTCTTTTTTGGTGTTGCGCAATTGGGCGAGCGGGGTGAGATCCTCTTTAAACCAGTCTGCCAGGTCGCTGGTCGCAGTTTGGACTAAAGTGTCTGCGCCGAATGCGGGCTGGTTCGGCAGAGCGCCGGAAGCAAGTATCCCGGTACAAAGCACAACGGTAACAGCAACGGTAATCGCAGCAAAAATAAGGCTCGGCGGTGCGACTGTATGATTATTCATGACAAACTCTCCATTAGGATGATGGCGCGTTTGTCCAATATAGCCGTGAATGAATCCGGAAACTGTGCGCTGGCAAACATAAGTGAAACTTACCCCAGGCAAATCTATTTCTTGAAAACTGCCAGTGCCTGGCCAAAACTACCACCCGGCGTCGCCGCTTCGTCATCGGCATCAATAAACCCGATCAGGCTGAACCCCAGCATTTGGCCAAACAGGATGGTAATGGTGTCCTGATCCAGAAAGCTATCCAGATGCACCCGGGGCAAGCCATTTTCCAGTTCCATGACGCGGGCCAGTAAAATGTCGCGATGGCCGCGATCTTTCAGCGTCAAAAAGCTGAACACCAGGATACCGGCCGGCTTGAGTGCACGGTAGCAATCTTTGGCGTACAGTAAAATTTCTTCCAGTTGCAAGTGGGTAAACAGGCTCCATGCAAAAATCATGTTCTGACTCTGGTCGTTGGCATGGATGGAATAATCGGGGTGGACAAAAAACTGGAAGCCGGGATTTTTGAGGCTGGCATAATCGATCAGATCAGGGATGATGTCGGCCCCCCGGTAATCGCCGTGCCAGCCGTGGCGCTGCAGCGCAGCGGCGGTGCGGCCCGAGCCACAAGCCCGATCGTAAATGGCGTACCCGTCTTGCAGACCAAAGCGGCGCAACAGATGAAGCTGCTTGTCGCCCGTTTCCTGGAAAATCTCCAGCGTGACGGCACCCACTGCCTTGGCCATGGCCAGATCGAGGTTGTCGGGGTGGGTCGCAATCAACTTGCCCACCAGACGAGAATAATCCAGGATCGAATGACTGTCCGCATCAAAACGCACAATCTTACGGCCTTCGGCTTGTCCATATTTTTCATAATGCTCAAGGCCGGAGCGAAAATAGCCCTGCTCAATCCCAAGCTGCACATCTTTGTGCAAAGCCAGATAGCTTGCTTCGTCAAAGCGGGGTTCTGTCATGGCAATGGCTCTTTGGTGGGTAATAAATCACTTGCCTTTGTGCTCGGCCTGTTTGTCAATTGCGTTGACGATATCGTCCAGCGTCACATAACCTTTTTTGTCGGCATCGATTTTGTCAAAGTTGCGAAACACCAAGGGCATTTTGCCTTCCGCCTCGGCGCGGGTCAATTTGCCGTCACGGTTGGTGTCTGCCGCTTTGAAGCGTTCGATGATTTTATTTGCCCGATCCTTACCGCGCCCCTCGGGCACTGGCCCTTGATCAGAAGCGCTGGCCGATTTTGCCGATGCCGACGATGAGGCGGACGCGGCAGGCTGGGCCAGGCTGGTTTGGGTGGCGAGGGGCATGATCAGGGTCAGGGCGAGGGTGTGGGCGATACGGCGCAAGTGCATGATGCGTAAAGCGCGCCGCGATATTTAGGCCGAAAAATGCGCGATAAATCAATTTATCGAGGTTTTCGCACAGCGTAACTGAATTATAGTCTGCAAAGAAATCTGGCCCAATACTCGGCCTGCTAAAACGGATATGGCTCAACGACCGAAACCATATGCCATCGCCAAAAATATACCAAAATCCCAGCGTTTTGCCAGAAATAGCACAGAAATCGACCAGCGCCGCGCCGATCCGATGAGTATTGCCCTGATTTGGTTACACGATTCTGTTAGGCATCTAATGGGGGCAGCCGCCGCCCCCTTTGACGGTCTCCTATGTGTAGTTGCGGATTAAAAGCTCTTGCGCTACTTTTTGCCCACCTCCACCACTCAATGTGTACTTCGTTTGCAACTCGGTCATGTCCAACCCTTTGAAAATTTTGCGCATCTCAGGAATGTCATTGACCGATATTGCCATCTTGCCCTTGATTGATTTGGCCAGATCAGCCATCTTGGTGTACTCATCTAGACCGAAATCGACACCATAACCCTCGGTACCCCAATACGGCGGGTCGCAATAGAACAGTGTATGAGGTCGGTCATACCGACGTACCACATCTGCCCAGGGTAAATGCTCTATGCATGTCCGGGCTAATCTCTGGTGCGCTGCGTCTAGGTCTCGATGCAGGGTTCGTGGGTTTAATTTTGGTGTGGTGGTAGTGGCGGTGCCGAAGGTTTGATGCGTCAACTTTCCACCAAATGACAACTTCTGCAGATAGTAAAACCGTGTTGCCCTTTGTATTTCAGTTAGTGTTTTGAGTGGTGTTTCGAGTAGCGAATTAAACATCTCTCGGCTTGCAAACGCCAAATCGAACTGCCGAATAAACTCTTCAGGATGGTTTTTTACCATCCGGTATAAATTGATTAGCTCGCCGTTTAGGTCATTCAGTACCTCCGCTTTAGCAGGATTTTTGTAGAAAAACAACGCTGCACCCCCTGCAAATGGCTCAACATAACATTGATGCAGCGCGAACAGCGGCATGATTTTACTTGCCAGACGGCGTTTGCCGCCCAGCCACGGAATAATCGGGTTAGTCGGTTTCATTGGGTGTTTCCCCCGTTGTATGCGCTCGTTGGCGCTCTAGTTCGGGGTTCGTGACCCTCAAATCAAAATGGTTATGTGCTGCGCATCGGTGGCACTTTATTGCAAATAATCCAAAAACCGCTTCGGCTACTTTTCGACCACATTTGCCGCATCGTATATCGTCCATAGACCCCTCGTATGGTAGTATGACGCCGCTCTCGCGAGAGTACGGCACCTTGGTGTTACGAGCAGATGCTTGCTTTTGACATGGCCAGCTCAGTATTGACGTACTGGGCTGGTCGTGCCGTTTTTTTATGGGACGCCCCGCAAAATATTTTCCAAAATTTCTTTGACATCCTTCTCCGCTATGACACCCTTTTTTACGAGCCAATCGCATACTGCCTTGGCACTCTGTTGCACCATCGGCAAATGCCTGTCGATACGGTCGGATTCGTTGACCATGTCCAAGAGGACAGAAATTTCTGGGGACAAATCAATTGCTTTAAATTGCACCAGAGCGGCTATCGGCCACAATCGCTTAAATTCTTGGCGCGTCACAAATCGATTCGTGTCGGGCGGCGTAAATTGCCACACGTCGTCCTTCAATGCCGCCGACGACCCGATTGTGACATCGACATCGTCGGGTATGGGCACAAATGCGTGATTTTGCGCGGGTTCGTGCCCGTCGTCGCCCATTTTTTTGGCTAAAATGCCGACTACCATGCCGCTGTTGAGGTCGATATTTGCGATCATTTTAATCTGACTATCTTGACTTTTGAAGTCCGTCTGCTGAGTGTCAATCATTTGATTTCCCTAATGCTGACAACCGCATTTGCGGCGCCAGTTGATGCAATTAACAATTGCTGCCCAATCGATATATTGAATACCGCAGCATAATTTTGCTGAGTTGTGCCAGCCGCCACATAAATCGGAATACCCCAATTAGTGACAGTGCCACCCGCCGCACCCGAGGAACATAATACGGTGATCTCCGCATTAGCCGGGGCGCGCCAAGCAGGGAGCGAACCCATACCTGATATTGACCCAAGCACGCCCGTAATCGGTAAAATCGATTGCAGCCCAGTCATGCTAATGACGCTGCCAATCAGCGTGTACGCATTGCCGCCGCGCGCGGTGTAGTCACTATTCTGTGGCTGCGACCACCCTATCCGTAACGTCGCTTGACCCGTCGTTTGAACGGTGACTGCTTGTGTTGCAGCCGCCCCTGTCGTGGCGACGCCTATGGGCACGCATGCGGGCCTCGCTACAAAATGAGTGGCCGCCTGTATCTGTGTAGTAGAAAATGCCACGGTGCCATAGATTGGGTAGGTGGCCGGAATACCCGGGAACGAGACCGGGTAGATGCGCAGGGAATTGCTTGTGGTCGATTGAAGAACACTCAGGTCTGGTTGAATCTGGCTCAAATTGCCGCTGCTAGGTGCCCAATACCAGCGTATTACATTTCCGGTGCCCGGATAAACTAACACCCTATTGACGTATCCTTGCGGCATTTGGAACGCGCTGATCCATGGAGCGACACCGATTGATCCGCCCGGTAGGGCGACGGCACTACCGATGCCGCCAGTACCGTCAACCGCGAATGTGGCAACCGCCAAATTATTGCCCGACCCAGCAGGCCCGGCCCAAACAATCGAAAATTCCCCGGACGGGTGTAAAACCACATTGCCGATTGTCGAGCATGGGACAGTAGTGGTATTGACATTTATGCCTGCGGTTTGAACACCTGCCCCGTTGATTATTCGGCACTGTAAACTTGACGAGCCACTTGATCCATTTTCGAAAGCCGCCCATGAACCATTTTGCAATGCGACAGCGGCAACACGCAGCCACGCATACCCAGTTTGACTCCCGCCATTATACGTATTCAGTCTATTACCATTCGCATCAAACGTAAAAAAACGGGTCATTTCGTCGCTTGCTACGCCGTTATTGGTACTGCAAACCAGTGCCCACCCCCCACCTGTCAGTGCCACGCCAGCAGCGCCAGTTGCCTGCGCAATGCCGGCTGCCCCCACGATGTGTGTAATCGCAGCGGCCACAGTCACACCTGTTGGCGAATACACTCCCGCTTGCAAAGCGTAGAACGCTCCATCGTAGACGAGCGCGGCAACTGCAAAATTGCCGTTGTTTAGTCCGACCACGGTGCAGGGTGCGCCGGACGAGGCCGAAAATGTCTTGACCCCGCTTACCACAACCCCGACATCGGAGTAGGTCGCAAACTGCACCAATGAGCCCGCGCTTTGCCAAGCAAGGACAAATCCCCCTCCACTCAACACTGATACACTGAAATTTGCTGATGCACAAATTGGCCCAATCGTTACCGGGACGATTGTGGCCGATTGATGGTCTGTGATCGTAAAACAGAGGTTGGTAGCGCTCACCCATGCGTGTAATTGATTACCTGTTTTTAGGGTGATTGATCTCGTTTTTGCTAAATACGCGGGCGAATTTGCTAAGGCTATTGTCTGGGTTCCGGCTGGCGCCATCAACCCACCAAACACGTCCACCGGAGAATACGGCGGCCGCATGGCTGAACCTAAATCTGTACGCTCAGGCGGCAACGCGGGAAATACCTGCCCGTTTGTAAAACCCAGATAGTATGGATTGACCCATTGGCACATTGCCACGAGGTCACCAGCCTGTATTGCGTCGGCTGCTGTCAAAACGGTTGTTTGCGGCGGCGATGCGGCGGCAAAATTATTGGTCAGGTTCGTGATGGCATTAGGTGAAAATGAATTGTGTGCCATATCACCCGCCTACCCCAGAAACATACGTGACTAAATTTGATGTGCTGGCAAAAACCTGCAATGAGTAGCCCGGCTGAATGGACAGCCCGGTCTCCTCGATACCATCGTTGAGTTTGATCAAAAATTGAGGTGTAACCACCCTCACTTGGCCAATTGGCGCGATGGCTGTCGGGGTGATGTGATACTGAGCCGTACATTGATCCGCCAGCGACGTATTGATACCGCGAATATTAATGACCTCAATCGACCCATCGGTCGGTACGGTGCAGCAAATTGCAAATTGATTCGCCACAGATTGGGTTTGCCAACTTAGAACAGTCATGATGCAGCTCCTTTAATTTAGCTTGTCGCGAGAAAATATCGAGCCGCCTTGCCCGAACCGCCGCCACTGATTGAAAATACGTCTGCGCCGTCGCAGACGAGTTCATACAAATTCCCGACCCGAACCACTACGCCCGCGCCGTTGGCGGTTTTCACCGTCACCCGAAATGCGCCCGTTGTCCGATTAAACACTGCCCATTTGTCCCCTTGTGCGGGCACAATAACATTAACGTCGGCTGTAATGGCCCCGGTCAAAATCAGGATGCCGCAACCCCATTGCGCCTGTGTCAAAACGCTATCTGCGCCGCCGCCAATATTGACGACGACAATGCCGTTGATGGCTGTATTGACAAATTGGTCGGTTGCCACCTTGGTTGACGAATCGCCCGCTGGTTGCGTGGCTGCTGTGGTCATCAACTTGAGCATGGCAGTCAGCAATTGATTGCTCAGCGCGTCATTGAGTGGCACACCCGCAGCAATACACACTGCCGAAATTTCGCTTTGAATGGTATTGAGCCAAGCCGCAGAAATCGCGGTGCCCTGAATTCCATTAAATGGATCACCCGACCGAAATAGTCCATCGTCTGTTTTGATTAGTTGCATACGTCAATCCTCAATATCAAAAAACGACATCGCTGGTTTTAACTGGTTTAGCCATTGAGCAACCCGAATTTTATCTTCGGCGCTGAGCAATTGACCCGCTTTGCGCAGCCTCACGCGCCAGTACCACACCGTTGCACCCGGCGCATAGATGCGGTCGCCTACGCGCGCTGTGCCTGCACAGGCGTCGCGCGGTTGATCGATGATGGCGGTATAGCCAGCAGCGGCCAGCGCTGCTACAAAATAGGGTTTTGATAGGCCACCTGTTGCATTGATTTTGGCGACTAGGGCGACCCGTCGCTGGGCTACGGTGCCGACATCTAACAACCCATCGTCCGGCAATTGATAGGTTTTTTCCCACTCGGGCAGCAAGACATCCGTGGTGCTCGGGTCAATTTCATTGACCATGTTTGCGGCCAGTGCCGCAAACGCATCCAACTGTTGGCCCTGTGCCGCCATATCGGCGCTGAGCCGTGCCCCGGTCAGATCATAGGCATTGGGCAACAACTGCTTTAACAAATTGCCGTGGTTGCTCATAGCCACACCATATTACCGAGGGTCGCCAATTGCAGGTGGGCTGCATCAACCAGTACGGGTACGCTGGCAGCGGGCGCGGTCAGCGACACGTCAGTGACGCCGGAAACATCCGCCAAAATAGATAACAATCGGCTGCGCGAAACTGTGACGCCGGGTTGAAGTGCGGAAAAATAGGTTGTCAGTGCTAATGCAGCACTCGCACGCGCGACAGCAATATCGACGCCTGCGGCAACAATGATTTGCGCGGTGATGTCAATCACCAGGGGCGTAAATGTCACCACCCCATTGCTGCACCCAGCAGGGCTGTGGGCGTCGATATAGTCGGCCACGGAATGGCGCAATGCGTCACTTGCTGCTGCGCCGCCGCTTAGAATGGCGATATCCACGGTGCCTAGACCGCGCCGCAGCGGAAACACTTGGGCAAATGTAACGCCCTCAACTTCGAGCGCCCAGCGTTGATAATCTTTTGCGTTGCCGCCTGCGGGTGGTGTGCGCAATCTGTCGAGCACGCGCGCTAAATAGGATGCGTGCGATTCTGCCTCTTTGCCTCCGCGCATCGAAACCAGCGTGGCCGCACTTTGCAGGCCCAAGGGCGCGCTTTGCAGGCTTGCTGGGGTGTTGCCGGGCTGGTTGCCTATGATGCCCGCGTCAATCGCCACCACGGCCACCACGGCCATGTTGTTGTTCGCAACCGTAGCTTGATCAGTTGTCCGGTAGGTGACGTTGCCAACTGTGAGCTGTGCCCCGCTGGGTAATACTGCGCCCGGCGTACCCGTTAATTGCAGCGTGCCGCTGGCGCGCACCGCTAATTTTGGCAGGACGCCCCGGACGGTGCCAAACCGGATCAGATTATCGAGTGTGGCCGATTCGGGCGACATTTGATTGATTCCCCACCCAAAATAATGGTACAGCCCGAGCAGTGCGCTGGCGAATCCACTCGCTCTGATGTAGTTGTCGCTGTCAGTCGTGACCGTAATTGCGGGGTCCAGGTTGCGCCAACTGTTGAGGATAGTCGTGCGTAGCGAATCGAGGGTGGGCAATGAATAGGCCATTATTGCACCGCCACGAAATGGTCAAATGTTTGCTGAACCCCGCCTGCTTGGGTAATGGTACTCAGTAGCCGCAACATGCCGTCGTGTCGCCACTCGGCCACCACGTCTATCGCAGTGGCGCGGCCATCGGCCAAAATGGGCTGCAAAGCTTCGCGGGTGTACGCCACCGCCAACGGCAAAACGCGCTGAAGGTCTTTGCTGCGCGCAAGCAAATACAATTTGCTGCCCATGGTCGGATCGGCCCAATAGCTACCGAGCCGGGTCATGATGCGCAAGAATACGGCATTGCCCAGATCGCTGATCTGCGCGCCGCTGTAGTCGCCATTGGTGGGGTTGATGTGTTTATCCATGCGCCAATTGTCCGCGCGTGCGGGAATCGGCGTAACTAAAACAGTTTAGTTTTTATTTCGAGGGCGGGTCAGAATCTTGCAGGCCACGCGTAATTTTTGGATGCTTATGGTCGGGCAATGAAACGCCTTGTGATTTGACCCGTCCAACCACGTCCAATGCCCCGCTGGCGGTGATTGTGGGCGCGGTGATCGGCACGCTATTGGCGCTGATTGCCATGGTTGCCGTGTTGATTTGTACCGTGCTGCTGGCATGCACCTGCAGTGTGGGCGTGGTGATGTTGACGGCGGTGGTGGCGTTGATGTTGAGTGTGTCGCACTGGATATCAATCACCCCGCCGTTGCGCAAAATGATGCTGTTGGCGACGCCTGCGTTTTCGTTGAAAATAGCCACTTCGCCCGGCGCTAGGTTGGATATAAACAGCTTGCCATTGCTCATGGCGACCACCACACCGTTGGCGCTTGTGCCGTTGAGGGGCACGATTATTGGCTGCATGCCGGGCAACCCGATGGAGCGAAAACCCGGTTGTTGAAACATTTCTGCGTCCGCAAACTGCTCGCCTGCTGCGCCCTCACCTTGAATAATAATCACTTGCTTAGCGCCACTTGCGCCCGCTAGCAGGCCGCGCAACGCTTGACGCACACTGCCCAGCCCTGCCTTAACTAGCCGCTTAATTTCATTCGTATCCATAGTCAATTTCCTTTAGTGTAGCGCCCTTTTTTTCGGCCAGCCTTACTGCTTTTTTCGTCTTTTACAATATTGAGCAGCCATGTGCCATCGCGCACCAAATGCAGCTCGGTCATCTCGCCCTCGTTGCGGCCCAGCGTAAATGTTCGGCGCATCAGGAAATAGATGCCATCGATGCCCATCGGTTCGCACAACAGATTGATGCGCTGGCCCGGCGTCCAGAGCAGGCCATCACTGTCGATCTGGTGCCCATCGACGGTGATTTTGATGCGTTCGCGGGCCATTTTGCCGTCTGCCAGTATTTTGGCCGCACGCCGATCCGCTAACTCTGCCGATTCGCAGTTGCCATCAATAACCACATGCGGGCGATAGAGCGGCACGGATGGGTCTAGCGCAACACCGTGGATATTGTTCTGACCGACATCGCCGTCAATGCCCTGTGATTGGCCTAGCACCGTCACCTCGCTGTAGACATTATGCAGGCTGCGAGTGCGCTCGATGCTGCATATATTGTTGTCCCGCCCATTGATGCGCATAATCAATGAGGCGACAGGGGGCGCGGTGTAATCTGGCGCGCCGATGATGAGCGTGCCGTCTGGGTCAAACCACGGCCAAACCTGATTGGCTTCGCACGCGGTTTGTAGCCATTGCCACACAGTTTGACCGGGTTCGGTGTGTACCGTTTGGCGCGGGTTGGCTGGCTTGGCGGTATATTTTACTTGGGTGATACCCAATTTGGCGACGGCTTGCTTGATGATGTCGGCCAGCGTGGCATTTTTTAACGACAGCAACGGCGCGGCGCAGTCGAGTAACAGGCTGGCCCGGTCGCGTCCGTTGATTTCGACGGATATATCATTTTTACTGATTCGCTCTTCGATGGTATCAATGACGCCGTCCAGTATTTGATCTGGGCCGAGCATTAATTTGACCGATGCGCCCTCCACAACAGTGGGTGGAAGCGCGCCATCGACGCCATAGGACACGCTCATTTGCCAATCATCTGCGGGTTGTAGTAAATCGCTATCGATGCGGTAGCTGAGCCAATCACTATGGGCGGCACCACCCACTAGTAGCGCAATTTGAGTCATGTGGCATAACCCAATAGCAGGGTGCCCACGGGCACATCATTGGGATTGTAGACATGCGGATTCAGCCGCAGCAGTTCGGCGCTACGGCGGTGATCACCATACCACCAAAACGCATGCAGCGCCATGTTGGCTAGTACGCTGATGCGCCGCTCTATTAATGGTGGCCGCGCGCGTATCAGTGCCGCTGCGATGTCGCTAATGCGCAGCGCTAGCGTGGTCAACGGCTCGGTAATCGGTAATTGCGTCAATAAATCTGGGTAGGTCGCGCGCACCAGGGCGCAGGTATCCATTATGTTTTGACGAGCATCGGCGGCGATGGTGCTGATGTCGTGCGGGGTCAAGGTTTTTACGTTTGCCTCTGCACGTAACAGCGTGGTGGCGGCGGCGGCAACCGCAACTGTTTGTTGAATAGCTAGATGCGCAACTAGAAACGGCTGCGGCCCAGTGCTGGCGCGGGTGTAAATGGGGCCGTTGGGCAGCATATGGCCGATTGTGGGCAACAGGGGCGTCTTTAATCGGGCAATGGGCGCGTACCAGATTGTGGCTAACGACCCCCACTGATAGGGCAGGGTGCCGTTGCGGATGCGGGGGCTGGTGCGAGTGCTGGCGTTGGCGTTGGTGCTACTGCCACCGTTGGCGTACTGGGCGGCGACATCGACGCGGGCAAACACGGCAATCTGTGCCACATAGGCGGCGGCAATGGCGGCGCTAAATGCTGCCGGGTTGCCACCATAGTTGCTGTCGTTTGGCAAAAAATTGAGCAGCGCGGCAATGTCGGGCAGGGTATCGACAATGCCGCGTATGACCCCGATGGCCGTCAATAGATCGCTGTTCAGCAGGTCATTCAGCGCGGCTGGCAGGCTGGCCAGTTGGTCTATGCCATCGGCAAATGCGGCATCGGCCACGTCCAACACATCATCTGCGGCAGCATCTGCTGCGTCTGCAGATTGACTCGGCATGACCCGATTGAACAGGGGCGTGTTGATATTGGATTCGATAAATTCCAACGCTATGGCCGCATAATTGATTGGCTCTGACCGATGCGTGATACGGGCGCATAGCAATTGAGCATGAACTGGGCCAAAAACCGGGTGGACGAGTGACCCGGCACCCGTTGCGTCGAGCGCTTCGATTAGGGTTTTTAGTCTGTCCTCATAGTCGTCACCATAAACGATTGCGGACATGCCAAGGGGCCGCGACACACGGCCCAAATCAACCGTGTTGCCGCCATCGATAAACGGAAATTCTTTTGTCGCAACGGCGCGCCGGATGGTGTCTTCCGTTCCATCGACTTCAAACTCCACGCCGCGAAAACTTGCTGCCAATAGGCTTTCTTCCCAGCTCATAATTGTCCTTTTATTGACGGCGGGCGTCGCGCCCATTGGCTTTATTGACAGCATCCGCGATAGGGCGGCTGTCCAAATTCACTTGGATTGGGCGTTCTGCCAAAACCCGCAGTTCTTGAATCAAGCTGTTCATCGTTTGGTTCAGATTATCGCGATCTTTTTGATATTGGTCAGCTATTGCTGCATTTTCTGGTTTGGCGGTGGTGGTGGCACGGGTGGCGGCGATTTTTGCATCTAGTTTGGCCAGCTCCGCGTTGACGCGGGCGGTGTTTACTTCCACGGCGGTGGCTGCAGTTTGTTGCGCGGCACCGTGTTGCGCAACCAAATTAGGCACTGCGGCGCTACGTCCCTCCAATTTGGCGAGTGCGATTTGCTGCTCTAATTTATCCATCGTGCGCTTGAGGTTAGCAACCCTATCCTCGTTGCTGGGTGCGGCGGCTGCCAACTCTGTTTGCTGCTGGCTAGCCAGCGCTGCCCGCTGCGTTTGCAATTTGGTCAGTAATTCGGTGTCGCCTGCATTTTTGGCCCAATTGATGCGCCGATCTATTTGATCTAATTCAACTCCCTTGCGGGCCGCTTCGGTTCTGTGTCCCGTCTTACTGGCCCAATAGGCACGCATGCCCAGTAAAATAGCAGCCGGGAAAGCGACCAGCGACGCACCAATGGCAATGGTGGCGGCAGTACTCACGCCTGCCGTAGCGGCCACTGCGCCCGCACCGACTTTTGCTAAATTAACGGCCGTTGGCGGCACGCGTGGCAGATCGCCTATCATTTTTTTTGCACCACCACCACAAATGCAGTCGGGCCAATTTGTCACAAAAACCCGATTGCCGTCACCGCCAAACAGCGCAACCACCTTAGGTGGCACACGGCTGATGAGTTTGTTTTTAGCGACGTTTAGGGCCAGCTTGGCTGCTACGGCGGCAGCGATGCCGCCAGCAATGGCGGTTTTAGGGTTTTCTGTAGCCCACGCCGCAGCGGCGGCTGTTTTTGTGATGACACCCGTAGTTGGGTCAGATAATTGGGCCTTTTCTTTGGCGATGGCTAGTTGTTTCAGACGGCCATAATTTGAGCCCATAGCCTCAGCCTTGTCACGCCCAACCATATCATCGCTTGCCGCTTTTTCGCCTTCTTTGATCGCCCGTTTTATGTCATCACCATAGTCCATCATTTGCCGCCAGAACTTTTTTGTGTACATTTCGCGAAATCCGGCTTTATCCAATTTGAATGGGTTGTCGAGGCCCTTGTTTTTCATTTCTTGCGCCAAATCAAGTGCGCCTTGGACCCCGCCTTCTCCGTAAAATTTGCCATTTGGCATATATTTTTTTACATCGATGCCGAACTTTTCCAGCCCATGAACTTGATGTTTTGCGGTGATGTGGCCCAGCCCATGTTCCATAAATGTCGCAACTTCGGCGGGCTGGGTGGCGGGAGCCAATTTCATTAATACCTGCGTTAATGCGCCCGTAAAATTAAGCCCTTTGATACCCGTAATGCCCACGCCAGCCACACTATTAAGATATTTTGGCGCCTCGCTTGCCATGGGGGCCGCTTCATACCTGCCACTTTTTGCGTGATAGAGTAACATATTGTGCGCAGCTTTAATTTGGCTCGGATCAAGCTTCATTTTTTCTTGCAGATCAAAATCCAAATTCGCCATTTGGGCAACGGTTGCCCGAAACGCGACGGCAGAGCGGGCCGATTCGTCGATGGCGTTTTTAATGTCAGTAAATCTCATTCCCGCAGCCGAAAACTTTTCCATGCCCTCCACCATTTCGGAAGGTAATGCCATATTCCGGTCGGCGGTGTCTAGGGCGATGCGCCTCATTTCTGCCGACTGTGTTATGGTCATTTCGGCAGTTTGCTTCATATTCAGCAGTGTTTTTTCAAATTCTAAATTACGGCGCATGGCATCCGATAAAATGCTATAGCCGCCCGCCGCCACCGCCAATTTACTAATTGCAGATAGGCCATTCATTTGTTGATACAGCCCCGTCATCGAGGTGCCCATAGATCGCGCGCCAGCACTGATGTGCTGGGTGAACGCGTTGAAATTGCTACGCGCACCATTGAGCGCTTGTGTTAAAGGCCCGGTGTTGGCATTGAGTTGCAACATTAAATTGAGGTTCATCTTGTTCTCTTTTTACGGGGTGTACGCCAGTTTTTTGCATGGTTGCCGCTGGCGCTGGTGGGCAGTGGGTCGCCAAGGCGACGTGTAGCGCGGCGCAGGTTTGGCCTTTCGATCACTTCCGTGGCGGCTGCTTCGCCGCCTACCATGCCTAAAATGTAGAGCCATTGTCCGGCGCTGAGGTTTGCAGCAGGCTCGCCAAAGATTGCACCAGCCTTTTCAGCGTGTCGGAACTTAAATCGTTCAAAGGCATCGTCAAGGGATTTTTTTTTACTTCTTCCAGCAGCGCCGCATAATCAACCTCGCTCATGTTGCTGGGTGCTGGCGCAAATTGGCGTTCATGGGCCATGTACGCGGTGATTAAAACTGTTTTGTCATCACGCGTCAGCGTGGCACGACATTGGTCAGTATTTGCGAATAGCGGTTTGTTGCCTGCCGGATCGACCAAGGCTAAAAATAGCAATTGCAGCGATTTTTCTGCTTCGTACACCTCACTGTTTGAAATCGTCAGCTCGGTATTGTGCGCCAGTAGCATGGCGTCGGCGGCTAGCCCGGCGATTTGATAATCACGATCCGTGAGTAGCCGCAGGCCGAGCACTGTGTTGTTAATGGTGACAAGCGCGACGGCTGCGCGCCCCATTTTTAAGCGTTCTAGCAATGACATTGTCATGATCGACTATCCTTTTTGGAAATCTAGCGCATGCATCGAAATGGAGCGTTTTGACGTGTCACCCAATTTAAACTTCGCCCCCACTGTTTCGGTTGTACACTCCGTGTAAATTTCACGCGGCCCGGTGGGGTTGTCCACGGCTGGGTAGATGGTAATCGTCGCGCCTTGAATATTCGCCCAATCAGGCTCCGAGCCATCCGTTGGAATCGGCGCTTCAACTTTCAGCGTGTAGCTCATAATGCCGTCAGATGTCCCCAAGGCCCGACGCTGGCTGTTCATTGTGGGGACTGGCTTATTGCCCGTTTTGGTTTCGCAGTCCACGGAGTCGATGGGTATTTCCACGCCATCTAAGGTCAAAACGATAGTGCCTAAATATTTTAATGGGGTGAGCGACATGAGCGTTCCCTTCTGTTTAATGTTGATATTACAAAATCAAATCAATACGGTCGGCAATAATATGCAGGCCATTGACGACATCTGCCGGGATTCGTTCGTTGATGCGATTGACATCTTGCAAATCACGCTGCACCAGATATTGCGGCAAATTCGCGTCCACGTTTTCAATAATTTCCAGCGCCTCAAGCTGTTTGAGCAGGACAATACCCGTGTCTCTGATTTCCTTTATTTTACGATCAGAGATTTTTGCCCGTGAATAGCGGCGCGCGCGGTCTTCAACAAACACTCTCGCCACATACGCCAACGTGCGTGGCGTTGTGATGTCCAGCAATGTTGGATCAGGTACGGCGGCGTCGTTCAGCACGTAGGTAGTGATGCCGCGTACAATTTGCACAACCTCCCCCGGCCCTACTGCCAACGGTGTTACGCCGTTGTAGAGTGCCGTTTCCTGTTCGACCCGACTGGTGCGGTCGCTTACTTGCGGCGGCGAAATACCACTAATACTCATGTTATTGAACGGCATCGCAGGATCTTCACTGCCCGCGATGATGGCTGCATAGGCTGCGGCAATTTCGTGTGGTGCGGTCGGTGTATTGCGGCACCACGGATGGTTTATCCAGCCGTGGTTAATCGTTGCCGACAGGGACGTGGCGCTAGCCAAAGACCCATTGCTGCCAATGTAGCCCAGCGCCCAGCGTTTTTCATAAGCATTGCCTACGTTGTCAATATGACTGCGTAGCGCCACCAGATTAGACGCGTCGCGGTACGGGCTGACGACCTGATTGTGGCCACCCAAAAATACAGCAGCCAATGCTGGTGTAATGTCAGGGTCGGATAAGCCAGTCACGCCTGCCGCCACGGCCAATGTCATGCCCGTAACACTGCCCGCCGACGCCACTTTGTTGGCATTGGCAACGGTGCCCTTGTTTTTTGCGGTGATGGTGAGGACGCCTACAGCGGCGGACGCGGTTACAGGTAACTCCCTGCGTGCGTTGATGAGCGCCGCAAATGATGCTGCCACCGTGGTAACCGTATCGGTGGTGGCGACGTTGACGGCCAACAGATCATCATTCACCGTGATTTGGAATTGCCCGCCTGTAGTAGGTACGCCGCCAACCGTGACCGTCCATGTTGCGGCTACCGCACCGCCAACATCATCCAGCGCCACAACGGAAATAACGGCGTAAGGATTCGCAAGGAGCGATTTGGCAACCATTCGGTGGAGCTGCGACCCATAGCCAAATCCTTGTGCAGCCTCAACGTCGCTGAAAACGTCAGTACTTTTGAGGGTGGGCAGAACGCCCGCAGCCGTTTTTTGCCCGATGATCACGGTTCGCTGGCGGTTGCCGGGCAAATTTCGGATTGCCGAGCGCGTATTGAATTCAACATAGACGCCAGGCTTTCTGGTGCCCGACCCAATGGTGTTGAATGAAATGTCTTTCGATGGCATGGTGGTGTCCTAATTTGGATGGTTGGCTGGCTGGCTTATTTCTTCGATTTCGCTGGCGACGCAGGGGAATCATCTGCCACGACTTCGGGCGATGAGTCGCACAAAATGAGATCACCATCATCGATTTGCTTTAAATAATAGTGCGACCGCTCAACAACTACCTCGCCCGAATCTACGGTAATGTAGGTGCGGGGTGCCCCCTCGAACGGGACGCGAACCCCAACGGCAGCGCGGACTTTAATGATTGTCATGACAGGCATCCTTGAATGAGTTGATACCTGTATTGTGCTCGCACGGGCGCGAGCGCATAACTAAAACAGTTTAGTATTTACGGTGGTGCGTGATTGATGCTTGTGGACAAATCGGGCCTATCATCGCCCGGTAGGTAAAATTTTTGCCCGGTGCGCAGCCAGTCGTCGGAGGTGACATTGGCCGATTCCGGCAATGCCGCCTGCCATGCAAATTGGCATTCAAAAGGCACAGCCAAAATCGATTCCGCATTCGCCCCATCTGCTTTTCGCCCAATGTAGATGGTTTCGATGCCTGTGCAGCAGAGCGCCTGAATCATGGGCAGGCCCAGCGTTTGATTTTCCAACAGCGCAACAATGTCCTCGGCCATTTGGTAGCTACCCACTTCGTGCGCGTCACCTTGGCGTGGGGCGCGCGTATTACGCGAATTACGCGCGCAGACATAGACCATCAGCTCGACATTGATCAAGCGGCTGCGCTCACTCAAATGCCCTTTATTGCGCCATTTCACAAAACTGACAAACACGGCCGGAAATTTGAAGGTGCTTTGCTGTCCCTCGTCTATTTGACCAGAGTAGCAATCGATGGTGAGCATTTTGTAGGGCCATAGCCCCGCATCTTGCGCGGCTTTGATGCGCGCTATGATGCCTGTTTCGAGTTCGGGGATCATTTAAAATAATCCCGCTGCGCCCCACTGGAAAACATCGGTTCCGCACCTTCGTTGATGTACGCCTCGCCTGATGTCAGTGTGACGGTGGCAACCCCGCCACTGCCGTCCATGCCCGTTTTGGCCGCCAACAACGGCTTTCCCGAAGCGATTTTTTCCAACGACACTAATGCCTCGTCATATCGCTTTTGCGCCTCGGTTGTGACCGTTACCTCGGAGCTGCCTGTCAAATTGTGGCGGGCGATGGCGCAGCAAAGTTCTGCCAAAAATGTCACCACGTACGCGGGCAAATTTGCAAGCGGCAAAACATTGTGCTGCGCTATCGCGAAATCCATTCTTCCCGATGCGGTCACCAGCGCTTTGTTAACGATTGCGCTGTCGATTTCGCCGGAATTGGCGGGATCGGCGATGCAACGCATTTCGCGCAGACCAAATTGGTCGATCATATCCTGCTGGGTGGCGTAGGTCATATATTTGGCGAGCTGTCATGGGTTATTTTTTGCTTTTGGCAACTGGCGCGGCGTCGGCAGGCGTGGCGTCGGCAGGCGCGGCGTCGGCAGGCGTAGCCACAAACACCCGATTCTTTTCGCCAACATACAGACTAACCGCACCGCATTGCAACAACCCGCCTGCATCAGCATCGTCCAGTTCAATAATTGCCCCAACTGGGGCTTTTATTGGCACACCGTTCTCACTACCCAAATGCATGGGCGTCACTACTTCGTATTGCTTTTTCATAACTTGCCTCTAGTTAAAATGCGTCTAGTTAAGATTAAAATGCGTTTTGAATCAGGAACCCGGCACCAGCCCCAGCAATGACAGGGACACGCTCATTTTTGACGCCATAGACCCACGAGTCGCGGTTCTCGTCACGGTACGGTGTTTTGACAAATGGGTGCCCGGCCAATTGATAGGTGTAGCCGTATGATGCATTTTTTTGCGTCCGGTTGATTTTTGGCACATAGGCCAAAATGACATCATTGCCCCAAACATCCAGAAATGGCCCGTTGAGCGAATTAGCGTAAACAGCGTTGCCCTCGCGCAGGGTCTCAACTTCAAAATATTTTGCCAGCATCGCCGCTGTAATTGACTCGGCAGACACGTATTTGAACTGGTCGCGAATGGTCGGATGTTGCTGCAATTTGTAAATGCCACCGGGCGGCAAAATCATGACATTGGGGTATTTCCCCGTTTGCGCGCGAATGGCCATGCGCGCCACTTGCACATCCGCCTTGGGCGTGCTGGTGGTGGCTGACCACAATGCGGTACTGGAGAGCGCGATTTTATTACTTGCCGCGTAATTCAATGGGTTTCTGGCCGTGGTGGCTTGTTGCCATTCCAGGCGCAGCGCCATTACATCATATACCAGTAACACTTCTACCTGTGCCAAATTGATGTGCGGCACCATCATTGCATCGCGGTTAATTTCGTCGGCCACCAACGCCTCCAGTGCGTGGTTTTCGGTGGCGTATTTTTGCGAGCCAAAGCCGATATCAATACGGTTCGTGGTGCCGCTGGGTGCGCGCTGCGTGTCGATGAGCAAAAATTGCTCTAAACCAAATTGAATGACTTGCCCACCTGCGACGACAACATCGACAACGGGGAACAATTCGCTGCCCACATAGTCATTGTTTTCATAGCCGCGAACCATGGTTGTGAGGATCGGTTCGATTAACCGGGCTTGACGGGGATTAGGCATTGTGCTCTCCTTAAATAAGTATTGCGTTCGTTGTTTGGGGTTGGATTTGGGTATGGATTAAACGGTCAGTTCCAGCAGCACTTGAACATACTCGCCCGCCGCTGTGGCCGATTGGCGTGGGTACAATTTGCCCAGACACGCATTGACTGTGCCGCCCGGAATGGCGCGCCCTGCGGCGTCTGCGATGACGTACTTTGTGCCCAGCGGAATGGCGGCACCCGATTCGACCGCCACCCCACCCCAAACGTCCAGTGCGACCATATCGCCAATAATGCCGTCGCTATTTGCGATGCCAAAAATATCGACGGCTGTTGGCGCACCGCCGAGTGATACAGCGCGGCATTGTGTGATTGCGGCGGTCGCTGTGACCGATACCGTCATAAGTGAAAATGAAGTCTTGGCCATTGTATTTCCTTGTGTTGTGGCTAGGCTAGTTACTAGCTTAGGCCGGATGAGACTGCGTTGAGGGCAGCGATAAAATTGATGCCCGGATGTGCCGCCATGTATTGGTTTATTTTTTGCAGTTGAGACAATGCTTGTGGGTCGGCCGCAAATCCATCCGGCGCTGCAAAGCTGACGACGCCCGCCGCTTCAATTTCCGCAGCATTACTGGCGATCCGACCATACTCCACCCGCTTTGGGACAGCGCTCAGCAGGTCTTGCAGCAACTGGGCTGGGGTTTTACCGACCCGCGCATCACCGACAGCAAAGTCGGCCACGCCTGTGGCGGCATCGCCTAAATTGGCGAAAATGATTTGCACGGTGGCTAATTCAGTGGGCAGCAGTTGGCCTGACTTAACCAGGCTTGCCGCGAAATCGGCATGTGCGGCCTGCCGTGCGCTCATTTCTGCGGCTGCCAATGCGGCCTCGCGTACTGCCAATGTTGCGGCCTGTGTCGCCAATACAGCACGCTGGGCATCTAATTCGGCTTGCGTTGTCAATTCTTCCTCCGTTGTGGTTGGGGTTGTGGTTGGGGTTGGGGTTGGGGTTGGGGTT
>JBKJLF010000092.1:0-3832 GCA_046597185.1 Burkholderiaceae bacterium
CGGCCGAAAAGCGCAATTTCAATTGCGTTAAGCCTGCTTTGGCAATCGCCGCCAAACCCAGCGCACTGAAGTTGGACGATTGTGCCGCCCCGCTGGTAAACTTGGCAATGGTGGCGACGGCGCTGGC
Source organism: Burkholderiaceae bacterium (assembly GCA_046597185.1). GTDB lineage: Bacteria > Pseudomonadota > Gammaproteobacteria > Burkholderiales > Burkholderiaceae_D > CAMBDR01. The sequence goes on from JBKJLF010000092.1 coordinate 128, forward strand.
GGTGGGGGCAGAAATCCAGTCGCCCGTTTCGGTGCCCTGGGTGGCATCGTAGACGCCGGTTTTCACATCAATCACCAGGGTATTTCCTGCCGGTGATGCCCAAGGGTTGCCCGAAATGGAACTGAAGTTGACGGTCAGCCAGGCTTTGCTGATGGTAGCGCCGTCAGGAATGGCACTGGTGTCAAACGACAATACCGCGCGGTTGCATTTGCCGTCCGAACCGCGCCCCATGGCCAGGTTACCCAGGGTGCCCACTTCCGGCGTGGCACCCGTACTGCACGTGGCCTTGGTGTAACCGGAGGGCGCGGTGCTGGCGGCGGTATTGTCGGCGCTAACATGAATGCTTTGCGTTGCCCCGGCCACCAGGGTGGTGGCACTGGCCTGGTTGCTATTGGCCGTTTCTACCGAAGCATTATCGACCGCCCGCACCACATAATAATAGGTGGTTGAGTTAAGTAAGCCCGTATCCGAATAGGCCGGGCCAGCAATCAAACTACCGTTGATTTTGGCATAGCCGCTGCCATTGGTGGTGGAACGGTACATATTGTAGCCGGCCAGGGCACTGCCTGAAGAAGGCGTCCAACTTAATTGGGTGGTGGTATCGGCGACACTGCCAACGCTTAAATTGGTAGGGACGGTGGGTGTACCTGTTTCAAAGCCAGTTGGCGTGCATGCGCCTTTTTCATAGTAATTGGCAGCAGTGTTTTTGACGGTAATGGGCGCAGTGGCACCGACGGCACCACCGCAATAACTGGTCGAACCCAAATCCTGGTTCGAACCCTTGGCCAAATAATTGAGGAAGTTGGCACTAAATACCGCCCGCCCGGCATTGTAATGATCCCAGACGCAGGCGGTGGCTTCGGTACAGGCATAGCCAGTGGTGGTGGTATTGCTGACCTGGCTTGAGTTGGCGGTTTCGACGCCACTGGTATTGACCGCGCGTACCACGAAATAATAAGTCGTACTATTGCTTAAGCCTGAGGCCACATACGATAATTCCGAACTGGCCAGCTCGCTGGCATTGGCTTTGCTGTAAGGCCCACCCGAGACGGTGGCGCGATACACATTATAACCGCGTAAGTTGGCCCCTTGTGCCGCATTCCAGTTAATGGTAATGCTGGTGGCGGTGGGTGAAATTGCGGCGACGGTGGTGGGCGCAGCCAGCGCGGGTGGGCTGCCGGTGGTGGTGCCGATCACGGCCGTGGTTTGCGCCGATTGCTGGCCGCTGGCGTTTTGTGCGTTGACGCTATAGCTATACGACGTGCCGGAAGTCAAGCCGCTGCTGTCGGTATAACTGGTGGCGGCATTTAAGCCGGGGTTGATCTGGCTGCCATTGCGGTAGATATTGTACCCGCTGGCACCTGCCACCGCATTCCAGCTCAAACTGACCGAGGTATTGGTGCTGCCGCTCACCGTCAGGCCGCCTGGTGTGGGTAAAGCCACAAAGCCGCTGGCGACACGTTTAAAAATCTTGTCCATCAAGGCCATTTGCCGCCCGGATTTAATCGAATAATTGCTGTCGTCATAGGCCCACCAATCCCAGCAGCCATTCGGGTTGCCGGTACTGCTTTGCGCCGTTTGCGGGTAGATCATGACGATGTTATTGGTGTCGGCCCACTCGTTATAGCCTGCGTGTTTGTAAAATGCATCGCCCACGCCGGCATCCATTTGTTTGCAGCCGTGCAGCGCGATATGGGCTTTGCACAAAGCACCGGAAGCGCAGGCGGCGGGAATATAGGCATGCCCGGTGGCGGCCACGCCATGGCCGCTGGCGATAAATTCGGTTTGGTCGAAATCGATATACTTGCCACCCAGCGTGCCGCCGTTGCGCGCGTTGAGTGTGCCATACATATGCGCAAACATGGCCCCGGCGGCATCATACGAGCAATTGCCCACCCAGGGGGAGGCGGTGGTGCTGCAAGCGCCGCCGTAGCTTAAGGTGGGCATGGTGTGGGCGGTGCCCGAACGGCGGTTGACATACACCAGATTGCCTGCGCTGACAAAGGAATTCATCACCGTTTGATTGGCGTCGTCTACAAACGGGTAGACCGTGGTATCGGAAGCGCCGGAAAACAACCACCAACGCTGTGCTGCCAAATTGCTTTTGTTATCGATACTGCCATCGGTTGAACGGGCGTTGATCCAACTGACATAATTAGCGGGTGTTGGCCCAATGCCGGCGGTGGTGGCGGCCATACACATGCCGGTGGCATTGCTGAGTTGACCTTTGGAACACCAGGTGGGGCCACCGGCTACCACACCCACATATTTTACGTAAGAAGAAAAGCCCACCCCCACTTGCGAAGCCATAAATGCGCCCGATGACAGGCCCGATACCCCGGATTGTTTGATATCAATATTATAGGCAGGCAAGGGTGCCGCCTGTGCCACCATGCTGCAAAGGCTCAGGGCGAAATAAAGGCAAGGTAAGGTGCGACTTGGCAGGTGACTCATTTCCATGGGATTCTCCTTGGCATAATTGGGGGCGGCTACAAACTACTTTTTGTCTTTCCGCATTGTGCCATAAGCGGCAGGCTGAAAAAGCAAGTGCTGCGATTATTGCCGACGAGATTGTCCTGGTGCATCTTATGGCGCAGAATCGAGTAAAATGACTGGTGGAATCAATTTTCTATCGGCAATATAAGATCAACAAGATTGGATTGCCAACATCAATTCAGGGGCGGCATATCGTGCATTCAGGCAAGCAAATCCAGAGAAGCATTTTTTTCGGCATGTTTTTATATGTGCTATCAAGCATTGCCTGGGGGCAAATTACCTCGCGTCGTGTTTCTTATACCGAGCCCACGCCTGTTGTAAATAAGCCCAAGGTCTATCATTACCGGGTGGGTGGCGTGGCCACTTTTTCGGATGTACCGCCGCGCAAGGGTGCGTATATCGTGTGGCAGCCATCCTGTTTTGCCTGCCGGGTAAGTTCCAGCATTGATTGGCAAACCATGCGTCTGAATATGAAGGCCTTTTCCGACTTTATCGATAATGCGGCAAAAGAACATCAGGTTGATCCAGCTCTGGTGCGGGCGGTGATCCATGCCGAATCAAATTTCAATCCGAATGCGAGATCCAACAAAGGTGCATCCGGTTTAATGCAACTGATGCCCGGCACGGCGCACGCGGTGGGCGTGTATGACGTGTTTGCGCCTGCTGCCAATATTCAGGGCGGGGTATTGTATCTGGCGGGTTTATTGAAACGTTTTGGTGGCAATATTGATTTCGCGGTGGCCGCCTATAATGCCGGGCCGGAGGCGGTAGCCAGATACGCGGGTATTCCACCGTATGCGGAAACGAAGGTGTATGTGCAGCGGGTGAAGATTTTGCATCAGCGTTATCGGGAGCAGCGTTAGGGCGCTTGTTCTTTTTTGGTTGGATCAGGTAAGTGGCTAATGATGCAGATTATTCTGGAAAGTCGTCTTGTCGATGACTTGATTATCTGATGCTTTTATGCTCAACAATATCATGTTAGCAGTGTTTTTGGGAGACCGCACGGGCACTCGAATGAAGCCTTGCTTAAGCAATAAGTAAAAACGAAGGGTGTGCCGTGATGAACACGCGACTCCATCAATTCGTGCCCTGCCTTCAGCAGGAGCAGGCATATGCCTTGATTGAGTTTCTTGATCAGTTAAGCGATACCTTGATACAGACTTATGGCGATGATATCGACGGTATGCTACAAGAGATGGTGTGCCGCAA
>JBKJLF010000290.1:0-9955 GCA_046597185.1 Burkholderiaceae bacterium
AATTTCGCCTGATTGGCGACCGCTCGATTTCGATTCTTGATGCAATTCATGACGTGAATATCACCCTGGGTCTGACCATCGCGCTGGTGGTGTTGGTGATTTTCTTATTTTTACGCAGCCTGCAAGCGACCTTGATTCCCGCCATCACCATGCCGATTTCTTTGCTGGGTGCGCTGGTGCTATTGTATTGGCTGGGTTATAGCCTCGATAACGTCTCGCTGCTGGGCATTACGCTGGCGGTGGGTTTGGTGGTGGATGATGCGATTGTGGTGTTGGAAAACATCGTGCGCCATATCGAAATGGGTAAAAAACCACTGGCCGCCAGCCTGATTGGCGCGCAAGAAATGGGCTTTACCATTGTGTCGATTTCGATTTCGCTGGTGGCCGTGTTTATTCCGATTTTCTTTATGCCCGGCGTGATCGGTTTATTATTCCACGAGTTTGCGGTGGTGGTGTCGCTCTCGATTTTGGTATCGGCCGTGGTCTCGCTGACGCTGGTGCCGATGCTGGCCAGCCGACTTTTGCCGGCGCATGACGCTGAGCATCAATCCGGCCATAAGAAAAAAATGCATTTTATCGGTCGTTGGTTTGAAGCGTTTTTTTCCTGGCTCACGCGCTCCTACGAAGCTGGGCTGGATCGCGCTTTGGCCCATCGCTATTGGGTCTTATTCGCCGCTTTTGTCACCTTTGGCTTGACCGGTTATTTGTATGTAGACATTCCCAAAGGCTTTTTCCCGGAAGAAGATTTAAGCCAAATCCAGGTCAGCACCGAAGCGTCGGAAGACATTTCCACCGCCGCCATGGCGCGTTTGCAAGAGCGTTTGCTGTTCACCTTTGTGGAAGATAAAAACGTGCAAAGCCTGACTTCCTTTATCAACGGTGGCAACACCGGGCGCATGTTTATTAATTTAAAGCCGCGCAATCAACGCGCCAAAATGCCGCAAGTGCTCGATTCGCTGCGCAAAGCGGCACGCGCAGTGCCGGGGATTGCGGTGTATTACCGTCCCACACAAAACTTGCAACTCGGTGGTCGCCCCAGCAAAAGCCGTTATCAATACACCTTGCAAAGCGTGAGTCCGGATGCCATGGAAGAGTGGGCCAATCAATTTTTGGAGCGCATGCGCGCCGACCCGATTTTTCGCGACGTGACCAGTGATTCGCAGCGCAAAGGTTTGCAGGCGAGCTTGAATATCGACCGCGATAAAGCCAATTTGCTGGGCGTACAATTGGCCGACGTGCGCAGTGCCCTGTATAGCGCATTTGGCGAGCGTCAAATTTCCACCATTTACGCTTCCAGTGCCACCTATAGCGTGTTATTGGAATTGGCCGATGAACAGGTGGATCAAGCCATATCTGCCGTCAGCGTGCGTGCCAAAAACGGCGCTTTGGTGAAATTAAGCAGTATCGCCACGCTACAGCGCACGGTGGGGCCGACGGCGGTGAATCATCAAGGGCAATTGCAAGCCATTACGCTGTCGTTTAATCTGGCACCGGATATTCCTTTGGGTCAGGCCACTGAGCGCATCGAAAAAATGGGCCGCGAAATGAAATTGCCCGCTTCCATCATCACCAAATACGGTGGCGATGCAGCAGTGTTTCAGGATTCGCAATCATCGCAAATTGTGTTGATTGTGGCGGCGCTACTGGTCATTTACGTCTTGCTGGGCGTGTTGTATGAAAGCTATATTCACCCGCTCACCATTTTGGCGGGCTTGCCGTCGGCGGCGGTGGGTGCTTTATTGGCGCTACGTTTTGTCGGCTTGGAGTTGACCATTATTGCCACCATCGGCATTTTAATGTTAATTGGCATCGTCAAGAAAAACGCCATCATGATGATTGATTTTGCCTTGCACGCGCAGCGCACGCAAGGGATGAGTCCGGCGCAAGCGATTCGGGAAGCTTGTCTGTTGCGCTTTCGCCCGATCATGATGACCACCCTGGCTGCCTTGATGGGGGCGTTGCCATTGGCGTTTGGCTGGGGGACGGGTGCTGAATTGCGCCAGCCTTTGGGTGTGGCGGTGGTGGGCGGCTTATTGTTTTCCCAAGTGATAACGCTGTTTATTACCCCGGTCATCTATTTGTTGCTGGACAGATTCAGTGGCAGTGGGCCTTTGTCGGATGAAAACTTACAGGCGGCACTTGGCGTGCCGCCTGTAGTGTCAGATTAATGAGCCAGGTTAATTAATGTGCTACCTAATTAATGTGCTACCGCTTCGTTCATGCCAATACCAGTTTGGCGGCGCACCACCATTTCGTTCCAGAGGCGGCCCGATTGTCCTACCGAGCCCAGCAAAGACCCCAGAATTGCAAACAGGAAGCCAAGCGGGATTGAAATAATACCAGGATTTTTCCAAGGTATTAGCGGTTTTTCCAGGCCGATGAAGCTGGTCGTGCGATCTCCCAGCTTGGCGATGGATTTTTGCGCCGCCTCTAGCGCTGCAGTTTGCGCCTTGATGTCTTTTTCGATTTGTTGCTTTTGTTTTGGATCGGCCACGCTCGTCAGACTGAGGTTGAGCGAACCCAGTTTTTCGGTGCTGGTGGTAATCGTTTTATCGGCCTCTTTTTTAATCAGCAAGGGATATTGCATATTGGGCGAAACGAATACCAAAATGATTGCCGTCAGCATTCCGCCTATTACCCCGGCGACCACGCCTGTGGTATTGCAGCGCTTCCAGTACAGCGTCAAGAACAGTGCAGGTAAATTGGCCGAAGCGGCGACCGCGAAAGCCAGACCCACCAAATGCGCTACGTTTTGACCCTTGGCCATAATGCTGAGCGAAATACCAATGACGCCAACCAAAACGGAAGCGGTCTTTGCGGCTATCACCTGTTCTTGCTCGGTGGCCTTGCCTTGTTTGATGGTGCCAATATACACATCATGCGCCAAGGCTGAAGCGGCGGCCAACGTGAGGCCCGCCACTACCGCCACAATGGTTGCGAAAGCGACGGCCGCGACAAAACCGAGCATTAAATTACCCATAAATGAATCGGGGCCACCACCCAGGTATTGCGCCAACAAAGGCGCGGCCAAATTACCGCCCTTATCAAATGACGCAATCACTGGCGCGCTGATATAGTGCGCGGCAGCAAAGCCGATGAAAATGATCATTAAATGGCAAAGCCCAATAAATAACATCGACCATAATACCGAGCTACGTGCTATCTGCGCATTGGCTACCGTGAAAAAGCGCATCAAAATGTGCGGCATTGCGGCCGTACCCAGGATCAAAGCCAAACCCAGGGAAATCATCTCGACTGGATTTTTCAAAAACAGGCCGGGAGCCAGAAATTGAGCCGAGGCTTCGAAACCGCTGGCGGCATTCTTCAAAAATGCCTTATTGACATAGGCTTGCAATACTTGATTGTTGACCAAGCCATCGAGAAAGGCTGGCAGGCTAAAACTATACGGTGCCCAAGCCAGCACGACCAAAATGAAGCAAGCAGAGAGCAGTAAGATTGCCTTGATAATTTGCACCCAGGTGGTGGCACGCATGCCGCCAAACAATACATAGATGATCATCAGGATGCCAACTGTCACCACGGATACTTCATATTCAATACCTAATAACGCTTTGATTAAAATCGCCCCGCCGACAATTTGCGGAACCAGATAACAGATGGAGATCACGACACTGGATAATGCGGCGGTCAGTTTGGCGGCGCGAAAATTATTGCGGTAGGCCAAAATGTCGCCCAGCGTGTACTTGCCGATATTGCGGCATGGTTCCGCAATAATTAAAAGGACAGGGACAAAGGCGACAAAAAATCCAATCAGGTATAAGATTCCATCGAAGCCATACAGCGCGACCAAGCCCGATACCCCCAAAAAGGCGGCGGCAGACAAATAGTCGCCTGCAATCGCCAAACCGTTCATCAAGCCAGTGATACCGCCCCCGGCAGTATAGAATTCCCCTGCTGAACTAGCATGTCTTGCGGCGAAATAGGTAATCACCAGGGTAATGAAGATCATAATGCCAAAGACAGAAAATGCCAAGGTGCGGTATTCATCACTGACAACACCTGTGGCATGAGCGAATGGTGTTAAACCTAGCAAACCAGCAAGGACTAACACGCGAACAAACAACGGCTTGGATTGAACGGTGTTCATGATGACTCCTTAAAGAGTAGGGCGAGCAGAAATAACCTTTTGCATCAAAATATCAACTGTTTTCATGTATTGTGCGTAGTACAGTGCAATGGCACCTGCAAAGACATACTGCGAAATTGCAAATACCACGCCGACGTTAATGTTGCCAATCAGAATTGCTGCAAAAAGCGGTCGGAAATAGGCCGCACCGACCAACAGGGCAAAATAATACATCAAAAACGCAACCATTAGCATCCATAGCATATGAGATTTTTTCTTGATGCATACCGAGAAGTCAGGATTGCTGGCAATGGCTTCAAAATAATCATATTTAGTCATGATATATCTCCTTGTGTTAAATAATTAAAATTTAATTTGTGTCAATGGTCAGTGTTGATATCGCTATTCTTTATTTGGTTAAAAATTGGTTATGTTGTGATTTTGCGTCAGAGACCATTTTCGTAAAAATCGCCACGGTTGCTGCCTGATATTTCAGATTTCATGCCATCATAGCGCGAAGTCTCGTGTTGCGCTACGGAAATTTCATCAAACTTCATTTTACTTAAAAAATGAAAAAAGGAAACACAGTTTTTTACAGCGTTGGTTGCAAAAATACCGAGCATGCCCTATCAGAAAGGTTCAAATGAATTGGTATGCCGTCACAAATGCAAGACGGCAAGAGAGTAAAGTTGCCAAGTCTGGACAGTGTGCTGTTCGGGCAGTTGGGATTGTGAGTCAATCGATTGCCAAGAATATAGCTTTAATATTTATTTTTTGATATTTGTATTTTAAATTGTATTGTATTGCTAGTGAGAAAGCAGTCATATGGCTTGGTTTCATTCATACGGCGAGAGTTAAAAAAGACACATACAAAAAAATTTCCGTCCAAAAAGTTTTCACGAACAGTTCTGGGTTTAATATACCAAGGCTGGCAATACAGTACTTTTTGCCTTTAGTTGGTTCGCCTTTCCTAGCACACGTCAGAAGGAGCCTTATGAATACCCTAGCCTTACCTGCGATTGTCCGTAAAATCGTACAATTTACCCTCTTATTTACCGCCGCAAGCCATCTTTACGCGGCTGAACCCATCAAAATTGGTATGCCTTTACCGCTTTCCGGCACTTCTGCCCAGTTTTGTGAACCGATGTCCAAGGGCGCACAAATGCTGGTCGATGAAATCAATGCCAAAGGTGGTTTGCTGGGTCGTAAAATTGAAATTGTTTTGCGTGATAGCAAGGCAAAGCCGGACGAAGCCGCACGGATTGCACGCGAAATGATTCTACGGGATAAGGTCGATTTCCTGGTCGGCACATTTACCTCCGGCGAAGGCCCGGCCGTTTCTGAAGTCGCCAAAGAAGCCAAAGTGGTGTTTGTGGCGCTCGGCCCCAAAACTGACAAACTGACCGCACCTGAAGCATTGCACCCCTATGTGTTCCGTACTGCCGCCAATACCACAACCGAAGGACGGGTGGCCGCATCCATCGTGGCCAAATGGAAGGTTAAAAAAATCGCCACCATCGCGCCAGATTTTGCCTATGGCCGTGACTCGGTAGCAGCCTTTACTGCGGCACTGAAAAAGCTGCGCCCGGATATCGAAATCATCGATCAGCAATGGCCGAAAATCAATGAAGCCGATTACAGCCCCTTTATTACTGCTCAAATGGGCAAGAAACCGGAAGCGGTGTTTTCCACCATTTGCTGCGGTAACTTTACCGCGTTTGCTAAACAAGCAACCGCCCTTGGCTACTTTAGGTTAATCAATAATAATTACGTGAATGTGGCCGAAGGTGGTTCGCATGAGTCTTTGTTGGCCTTGAACAAGGAATATCCACTGGGCATCGTGGGTAATTCCGGCGATGCTTTTTACTATAAACCAACTGATCCGGCCACTGGCGCAGCCCACAAAGACTTTACCGATAAAGTCAAGAAATACCTGAAGACAGAAACACCGGCTTCATGGCCTATTTCCGGCTATCTTGGCATGTTGTTTTTGACTGAGGCCATTAAAAAGGCGGGTTCGACCGAGGCATTGAAAGTGTCGGCAGCGCTCAAAGGCCTGGAATTGACCACGCCCCACGGCAAAATGACGATGCGCGCCAAGGACCAGCAACTCACGCGCGGCATGGTGTGGGGTAAGGCCAGTACCAGTAAAGACTACCCCTTCCCGATTTTGGATCCAATTGAATTTATTCCCGTTGATAACCTGATGGACTAAGGAGAGCGCCATGCACTTCGATCCCTCGGTATTTTTTAATCAAATTCTGTCAGGCCTGTCTACCGCGATGTTGTTGTTTATCGCGGCAGCGGGTTTGTCCCTGGTGTTTGGGGTGCTGCGGCTGCTTAACTTTGCGCACGGTTCGTTTTACATGCTGGGGGCATTTCTGACCTGGCAAATTAATACCAAACTCGGTGGCGGTGAGGGCGTTTTTTGGCTCTCGGTATTGCTGGCGGCATTGAGTGTTGCGCTCATCGCTGCCATCATTGAAATGACGATATTCAAGCATTTATATGGCCGCCCCGAGCTGATTCAACTTTTGTTTACTTATGCCTTGGTGTTGTTGACTGGCGATGCGGTGAAATGGATTTGGGGGTCGCAACAGGTGAGTTTATCGCGCCCGGATTCCTTGGTCGGTTCGTTTAATATGGGTAGCGTGATTTTGCCCTACTACAATCTCTTTTTGTTATGCGCTGGTTTTGGCACCGCCTTGCTGCTATGGCTGTTGATGCAAAAAACCCGCATCGGCATGATGGTGCGTGCCGCTGCTACCGACCGGGAAATGCTGCAATTGCTCGGGGTGCGGGTCAAGGTGGTGTACACCTCGGTGTTTGCAGCCAGCGCGTTTTTGGCGGGTCTGGCGGGTGCGCTGGTGTCACCCACCCAATCGATTGTGCCGGGCATGGATGGGGATGTCATTATTTCCCTGTTCATTATTGTGGTGATCGGCGGCATGGGCTCGGTTTGGGGGGCGCTGCTGGGTTCGATTATTTATGGCATTACCCTGGCTTTTGGCATCATGTGGTTTCCGCAGTTTTCATTGTTTGCGGTGGCAGGGTTGATGGTGGTCATTTTAATTTTTCGCCCACAAGGCTTGGTTGGTGAGGTACAGACGCGATGAAACAACATCCTGTAGCAACAACACTGACGCTGATCGCCATTGCGCTGATCTTTTTGCCAGCCTACGGTTCCAGCAATTATCTTAATTTTTCCACGCTGGCCCTGATTACCGCGCTACTGGCCATCAGCCTGAACCTGCTGGTTGGCTATGGCGGCATGGTGTCGTTTGGTCATGCTGCCTATTTTGGCACCGGGGCCTATGGTTGTGCCTTGCTGATGAAGCTACTGCACTGGCCATTTTTATTGGCCCTGCCAGTGTCAACCTTGATCACCGTGGCCATTGCCCTGTTTGCCGGTTATTTTTGCGTGCAACTGACCAAGGTCTATTTTTCCATGCTGACGCTGGCGTTTGGTGAAATTGTGTATGCGCTGTGTTTTCGCTGGAATGATTTGACCGGGGGCGATCAGGGTTTAACCGGCATCCCCTTCCCGGATTTCCAATTTTTGCGCAGTTTTTCGGCGCTTAAAGACAGCACCGATGTGCAATTGTTCTTTTATTTGGTGCTGCTGATCGTGTCTATTTGTACTGCATTGGCCTTCATCATTATTCGCTCACCGTTTGGTCGCTGTCTGGTCGCGGCGCGCGAAAATCCGCAACGCTGCGTCTTCATTGGTTTGAATGTGCATGCGATTCAACTTACCGCTTTTGCCATCGCTGCCGCCCTGGCCAGTGTGGCCGGTAGCCTGTTTGCTATTTACAGCCGGATTATTTCGCCTGAGTTGGTGCACCATAGCCGGGGGGCCGAGATTTTGATTATGGTCTTGCTCGGCGGCAGTGGCAGCTTTTGGGGGCCAGCCATTGGTGCCACGGTATTGTTGTGGTTGCATCAGGAAAGCACGTCCTATACCGAATATTGGGGTGCGATTCTGGGTTTGATTTTGGCTGTTCTGACCCTGGCTTTGCCCGATGGTTTGGCGGGAATCGGGGCGATGCTGAAGCGTCAACTGAGCAGCAAAAAGGAGACAGCATGACCCAAACGCTTTCGGTGAGTAATTTGTCGGTGACGTTTTCCGGCTTCAAAGCCATTACCGATGTCTCGTTTACGATGGATGAAGGGTCGATTTACTCGGTCATTGGCCCCAATGGCGCAGGTAAATCGACACTGTTTAATTTGATTACGGGCTTGAATAAACCGGATCAGGGCAAGGTGATGTGTTTTGGTGAAGATATTAGCGCCTGGTCGCCGCAAAAGCGTTGCCATCGCGGCATGGGGCGCTCATTTCAACGCTCGAATATTTTCCCTGCACTCACCGTGTTTGAAAACATTCAGACCGCCATGATTTCACACAAACGTGAAACCTGGCGTTTTTTGAAACCACTGGGCAAACAACATCGCGATGAAGTGATGCGTTTGCTGGAAGAAGTGGAATTGGCCGACAAGGTCGATTGTAAAGTTACCGAACTGTCGCACGGCAACCAGCGCCAACTGGAACTGGCGATTGCCTTGGCACTGGAGCCGAAGTTGCTGTTGCTGGATGAACCGACGGCGGGCATGTCGGTTTCTGAAACCCGGCATTGCGTGGAATTGTTGCAAAAGCTGGTCAACAATCATCATATTAAATTGCTCTTGACCGAACATGATATGGATGTGGTATTTGGCATTTCGGATCGCATCATGGTTTTGTGTATGGGTAAAAACATTGCCATTGGTACGCCAGCGGAAATTCGTGCCAGCGATATTGTGCGGGAAACCTATTTGGGGAGTGAAGCATGAGCGCGCCGTTATGCGAATTGATATCTGTCTCGGCCGGTTATGGGCTGTCGATTGTATTGTCTGATGTGTCGATGAAAATCATGAGTGGCGAGTGCATTGGCTTATTGGGCAGAAATGGCGTCGGCAAAACCACCACGATGCGCGTGATTGCGGGCTTGAACAAGCTCGAAAGCGGCCATCTGGAATTTAACGGTACTTCAATCGATCACCATGACATTGATGCCCGCGCCCGTCTGGGGATTGGTTTGGTGCCGGAGGACCGGCGTATCATTCCTGACTTGACGGTGCTGGACAACCTCAAGGTCGCGGCTCGCCCCGGCCCCACGGGTAATGACTGGACGGTGGAGCGTGCGTTTGATTTATTTCCCGATCTGAAGCCGCATAGCGCCCGGTTGGGTGGTTTTTTATCGGGCGGACAACAGCAAATGCTGACCATTGCCCGCACCCTGGTCACCAATCCACGCTTGCTGTTGCTCGATGAGCCGTCAGAAGGTTTGGCTCCGTTGATTGTGGAAAACCTGCGCCAACAAATTGCTGCCTTGAAAGAATCGGGCCTGACCATTTTACTAGCTGAACAACATATCAACTTTACGCTGTCGCTATCGAATCGCTTGTATGTGCTGGAACAAGGCCATATTCGTTTTTCCGGCACGCCGAGCGAGTTTTCTGCTGATCCAAGCATACAAGAAAGGTATTTATTCGTATGAGTGATGACAATGATACCCCTTCGCGCCCAAGGCCATTGCCACCCCGCGCCCAACGCTGGGGCGCGGTTTTGGCACCCGAGGTGAAACAATATTTTGTCGCCTGTTATGGGGTGCAAATTAAAGATGGGCCCAATGCCGCAAAGGCTTTGCAACAGTCGGCATTTTTTAAATGGGTCGATATGGCCAGCACCTCGCGTTATGCGCCCGGCGCGTCCGACCATTCACGCTATGTCGATGGGCAAGGTTTTTTATGCCATGTGTATATGTGTTATTGGACTAATGAAACACGCTTTAAAAATTGGTGTGACGAGAAGAGTTATCTTGGTTTTTG
>JBKJLF010000297.1:0-4065 GCA_046597185.1 Burkholderiaceae bacterium
AGACGCGAGCGTAAGGCGTCCAGACTTTGGCGCGGATTGCCAAAACGCTCATGACAAATTTTATCGGCCGTGCAGCGGGCGAACTGCAAGTTCAATGCATTTTCAAGATTGATCGAATGTTCGGCGCCCAGTACCAGCGAATTGGGCACCACGCCATCGAGTACAACGGTGCGCGTATGTTGCGGATAGCGTTTGGCGTATTGCTGAGCCACGCGAGTTCCGTAGGAAATACCGTAGAGATTGATTTTGTCGGCACCGATTTTGCTGCGTACGAGTTCAAGATCGCCGATGGCGTAGCCGGTTGAATAAAAACGCAGATCGGAAGTCTTGCCTAGTTCATCCGCACATTTTTTCGCGAATTGTTTGGCCTTGTTCAAATCCATCGAACTCATGGTTTCTTCTTCGGCAATAGCATTTTTTCCGGATGCATCCTTACAAATAAGTGGATGCGATTTTCCGGTGCCGCGCTGATCCACCAGCACAATATTTCTTTTTTTGATGACATCGGCAAAAGCCGGATGCAAAGACGGATAACTTTCCAGGACAGATTGTCCCGGACCACCGGCGATCATGAAAACCGGATCCGGTTGGGCATCGCCTTTGGCAGGAAGCCAGGCGAGTGCGAGTTCAATCTGCCGACCTTTCGGGTCGGCCGGATTCTCGGCAACACGTAAGCTGGTGCATTGCGCCGACACCGTTACCGAAGTTTGTGGCAAGGGCAGTGAACACGGTTTGAAATCAAGTTGGCCCAGTTTGCTGGCTTCGGCTGTTGCACTGCCAAGGCTCAAGGCCAAGCACAATGAAAAGCTGACGAGTGTGTAAGGTTTCATATTGTCCTTCGGAAATAATGCATGCATTCACTTGAAGATAAAAAGTGATCGGCGATGTAGTGAGTTTTGGTAAAAGTATCTTTGGCGTTTAAATTTGGCAGGATCTACGCAGCCTCGGTGGGTAGATTGGCGCTAAGCCAGCCGGTGATCCCCGCCGACATCACTTTCACATTGTTATATCCCATTTTAATGGCACGCTTGGCAGCGTTGGGCGCCTTTCGACACATGGGGTTGGAGCAATAAAATACCAAACCGGATTGTTTGTCTTGCGGTAAATCTGCGTCGGTATAGTTGCTAGCATCAAGATTCAAAGCGCCGAGCACATGTGCTTTGAGCCAGCTTTGACGGGAATTGACATCAATGGCAATGACTTGCCGATGTTGTATTGCCTGATGCAAGTCCTTGGCTGAAATAGTTTTTAGTCCCATGAATAATGCAAACATTTTTTTGCTCCGGTTAGTCAGGTTTAAGTGCGGCAGGTTTTGGCGCGGCCATAAAGATCCGACTTTAAAATGACCCAACTTGATGCACCCATGATCGGAATCAAGGTCGCTACGAAAGTCGGATTGCGTGTAGCCACGATCAATGCTGCAAGCAGCAGTGAGCTTGCCATCATCTGTGCGGCGAGTGAGGGGCGTGGGCATTTTCCTTGCAAGCGGCGGCTCAACATATCGGCACACAAAAGTATCAGCGCCAACACCGCCGGTCCTGCCATTACAAACCAAGCCGAATTCACAGTTAGTACTGAAATCAGGGTGGATAAAATAATTCCTACACTTAGTAGTAAGTCGGGAACAAGGTTTAGCCAATATTTTCGTGTCATGCCATTACTCCAAACTTAGGAATTAATTTTCAAGAAAAATGGTTTCGATGCGCATGGTGAACAGGCGCGCAATTTTGAATGCTAAAGGTAAACTGGGATCGTACTTTTCGGTTTCAATGGCGTTAACAGTTTGCCGGGAAACATCTAACAGATCCGCCAATTCGCCCTGCGACCAACCCTGTTTCTCGCGTAATTCGCGGACGCGGCTTTTCATTTTAGGTAACGCCATAACCAGTAGCTGCGCGCTATGACATAGCCAATGCATAAAGCAAGCATGACAGTGCCGATGACTAGCTCTGCAGGCGGCGAGATTAATTGTGTGCTCATTGCTAAAACGAGCGCCAAAGCGCTAGTTAAGGTGCACAAACTGCCAATGGCGATAGCATCGAGTTCAATTCTCCGCTCTACTTCATCGCATTCCTTTAAATAGTGTAAATATATTTTGCATGTCCATAAGAAAGGCATCAAAACAAGGAAGACCCATAAAACTTTTTGCCAAGGCCCAACCATTGCTTGCGGGAAATTCATACCCAAAGCAAAAATTAATAGCGTCAGGCAACCAGGAAAAAGAGATTTAATGTAGTAACTACGCAAAGGTTTGCGCCAAGGCGAGATTAAATCTTTAATGAACATTCGCATCTCCCAAACTAAGAAAAAGAAGCGGGCTTATCGGTAGCGCCAGTTGGCGAAGCACTTAGTGACGCCGTACAGGCCACACAAGCTCGGGAACACCCAGATTGCCACTAGGCTGCCGTCACCGAGCGATATGAGTTTCGAGCCGGCTAGAAAACCCAGGCAAAGAAAGATCAATCCGGTGAACAGGCAGGACAAGGCGATCGACTCAAGCTCAATCTGGCGTTCGAGTTCATCGCAATCGCGTAGCAATTGAATCAGCGAGCGGCAGACAAACATGATCGGCACCACCGGCGCCAGCGATAACAAGGCACGCAGTGCAATGGCTGCATCCGGACCGAGCTTTTTCAATATCAATATCGAGCCAAACAGCACGACGACATAAGCCACCATCGCCGGAATGAAAGTTTTCAAGTATCTGCTGTGAGCTGTGCGCATGATGATGTGTCAAGTGTGCTTGACACCAGAATGCACGGCTTTATTTGGCTTGTCAAGCGACCTTTACAGGGTGGCTAAGCGGATTATTTCGAGCTGACGTATTTTTCCCGACGGATATGCGGGATCGGTAGACCAAAATTTTTCAGCGCTTCGAAATTCACATCCACCATATTCGGGTTGCCGCAGAGATAGGCGATGTCGGATGCCGCATTGGGTGCCAGTTCGCTCAAGGCTTCCTGCACATAACCGCGACGGACATCGGCGTGTGGATTTTCCGGCAGGGCGCGGGAAAAGCAGGGAATGAAACGGAAATTCTTATGTTGTTCGGCGAAGGCATAAAAATCGTCGCCATAAATTAATTCTTCCGGTGTGCGCGCGCCGAATAGTAAAATTACCTCAACATCGCGTTCTTTCATCAAGCGCTCAAGCTCAGGCAGCATCGCGCGATAAGGCGTAACCCCGGTGCCGGTACCGATCAACAAATAACGCTTGTTTGCATCATTGGCCTGTAAACAGAAGCGACCAAACGGGCCGCTGCATTCAATTTGTTGCCCTTCATCGAGGGCTTCGAATAAGGCAGAGGCAGCGCCGCCCGGCACAAAACTCACGGCAATATCCAGCGCATCGCCCGGCCCCATCGCATGGTCGTGCAAGGTGGCAATAGAATAACTGCGCTTGGTCGCGCTGCCATCGGAATAATTGAAATGTACTTGAATAAACTGGCCCGGAATGAAATCCAGCGGCGCGCCGTCATCGCGGACAAAACTCAAATGGCGGACTGAGGGCGCCAACATGCGGCTGCCAATTAACTTTAGAGGGAAATGTGCAGCCATGAGGCTTGGTGCCAACGGAAAAAAGAAGGAACACGATTATACTAGGCATTCAAGCCCAGAATGACAGGCCAGAGCGACTTCCGGCCCGGAGAAGCGTATGCAAACCCAGCCCGCACTTGAAATTAGTGCGCTGCGAAAAACCTATGACAACGGGGTCGAGGCCCTGAAAGGCGTCTCGCTTTCGGTGCAGCCACGCGATTTCTTTGCCTTGCTCGGCCCCAACGGCGCCGGTAAATCCACCCTGATTGGGGTCGTCAGCTCCTTGGTCAATGCCAGCAGTGGCGAGGTCAATGTGTTCGGCATCAACCTGCAAAAAAACCGCAGCCAAGCCATGCGACAAATTGGCCTGGTACCGCAGGAAATCAATTTCAATATGTTTGAAAAGCCGTTTGATATCTGCGTGAATTACGCCGGCTTCTACGGTATGAGCCGCAAAACCGCGATCGTACGTGCCGAAGAAGAATTGAAGCGGGCACAGTTGTGGGATAAAGCGCACATGATGTCGCGA
>JBKJLF010000387.1:0-4862 GCA_046597185.1 Burkholderiaceae bacterium
GGCTTGGGGACGTTTGTGTATAATCGGCGCTTTCCAGGGCAGATTTGGGATTCCACCCTGGAGGTTTTTTATAACTACTTTCGGGATTATGATCCGAGAACCGGGCGGTATTTGCAATCTGATCCGATTGGCCTGAATGGCGGCGTGAATACGTATGCATACGCATTAGCCAACCCAATCCAATATTCTGATCCATTGGGCTTATTGGTAACCGGTGTTTTTGATGCTACGACAAAAACATTGACCGTTAGGGATAATAATACTGGAAAGGTAGTGGAAACCAAGGCTTTTTCAGGTGGAAATACAAATAATGATCCTTGGTACGAAAGAATTAAAACTATTTCTAGAGAGGAATCTGCGCCAAACGGCGAATATTATATAACGGATAATCCAAACCCAAAACCCGAGCATGCGGATTGGTTTGGTTTGCTTCAAAAAAAATCCAGAGTTGATGATACATTTCCGGATCTTGGGAGGCGAAGAGCTGGAATTAGACTCCATTATGGAGGAGTTAGTTGGGGGTGTGTTACCGTAGATAAAAATACACCAAATCAAGGCCACCTTTGGCAGGATACTATAAGGACGATCCGGGGAACGAAGTCTGGAATAATTGAGTACCACGATACGCCTTATTATTATGACATGAATAGTCGTCCGATTAAGTATTATGGAACTTTAACTATCAAGTAGAATGTAATCGTCTGCTAGGTTCTTGAAATGAGGCGGAATAGGGCTTTCGACGCTACTGCGCCGTAGAGTGCGTAGTGTTGTGTTGATGCATAAGGTAGTTGATTTTTATGGGGCTTGCATTTATGATTAAAACAGAAAAATTAACGATAATATATATTGGATTTCATGGCATAAATATTGTCAGTTCAATTGCATGTTCTTATTCAAGTCACAAAGAGTATTTAATTGGGGAGTTTGGCGAAAGCGGAAATCTCCAATTTTTTAGTAATTTAGCAGCGTATTCAAGTTTCTTGGCAATGTTTTCATGGGTGGTTTTGACTGGAATCGGGCTTTTTAGATTCTTTAAGGCCCCTTCCGGGGATTTATGGCCTCGGTTTTTATCTTTAATTGGCTCTATTTTTCTTGCCCCTTTTTTGTTTTTTTTCATTTCTTGGTTAAAGCTTTGAGATTGAAATGAACAGCTATTTTGGTTTTCGTGATGTCTTTTTTGAGGAGCTAAGTTCTTATTCGGATGGCAATCCGATCATATCGGGCTACGAGGTAGCCGGGAAGGGGGCGCTTTGTGCCCATGCGTAATACGAACCAACGATGTTGGTTTAATGGGAGACGGAAAAATGATCGGTATTGTGATGAGTTGGTAAGATTGATGCGGCGGGTGTGATGCACATGGGATGATGCCTGTGGCGAGTGAGGCCAAGCCGACGATTGAATCGATCCTGAGGTTGCCGGGGCAGGTTGCGGATGCGGAGACGGGGTTGCATCAGAATTATTTTAGGGATTATGATCCACGGACGAGGCGGTATTTGCAATCTGATCCTATTGGCTTGGCTGGGGGCGTGAATACGTATGATCAATTAATGACGAGGTACTTGCAAGCCGTTGTAACGCCTCAACCCGCCTGCCACCAATATTTACGAGCCAGACCGATTAACCATCCATTAAACAGTTATAAAGTGTTCGACACAGAATCAGGGGCTAGCCAACAACTCCACCTCAAACCCCACCACATTACGCTGCCCTTTGGAAAACTCAACCCCCACCAAAAAAACCGCCACATCGCTGGCGCGGTATTTATCGGCATAAGCGCGCTCCTTGATCTGACGCAGGGCACTACCATCCAGCACGGATTCAAGCACCTTGAATTCAAACAACCAAACCTGCCCCGCCAAGATCACCGCCATATCAATGCGCCCAAAGTTGGTCGCATCTTCCACCCGCACATCCAACCCGCATGCAGCAAAATAAGCATAAAACACGCTCGCATAGTAACCCTCGTACAGCTCAATTTTATTGTTGGCATACCATTGATACGGGATGCTGCGGTCCGACGATCCGGCATAAAATGCGTGAAACAAGGCTTTCAGCCCGTCAAAATCACGCGCGCTCAATAAACCTGGCAAAGCCTTGGTGTTTTTCAGCGCCAATTCGGGGTTGGCAATCCAGGCCTTGAGCAAATTATCATACAGGCTCTGGCGTACCTCCTGATTAGGAAAACGCAGTTGGTAATAGGTGCGCCCCATCACCGTTTTTTCTGTGTCTATCGTCAGGTAGCCCGACTGGAACATCAAGGCAGTAGTAGAAATTTCATCCACGTCAAACGCCGCAAGCAATCTAACGTCAGCCTCCACACCATCCAGATTCGGCAACCACGCATGCCGCTCTGCCAGCAACTTAACCAAAAAGGTGGGCGTGGCGGTTTCAAACCAATAGGGATCAAACTTGCGCTTATCAAACAGCAACAGCAAATCGTAAGGATTATAAACCGCCTGCCCCAGCCAATTGTAACCGTTGTACCAACGTCGAATTTCCTCGCGCGCCAAGCCCGCCAGCTCTGGCGCAAACACGGTATCGACATCGGCATCGGTATAGCCGCAAATGGCGGAATAACGCGGATCAAGCGTGATGTTGTTCAGGTTGTTCAGGTTGTTCAGGTTGTTCAGGCCGGAAAACAAACTCACCTTGCTGAATTTGGATACGCCCGTCATGAAGACAAAACGCAGGTCGGCATCGGCTTTTTTTATCGCCGTGTAAAAGTTTTTTAAGCCTTCGCGTATCGCCAAGGCGGCTGTCTGGTCCGCGATATTATCCAGCAAGGGTTTATCGTATTCATCAATGAGCACCACCACGCGCTGCCCATGGCGTTGATGGGCCAAGCGCACCAATTGGGTGTATTGGCGGTAGCCTTCGGCGATTTGGATTCATGGTGGATTCATGGCACACTGGTTTTTGTTGATTCTGGCTTTTCCGGCTTTGCTCCGGCTCATTTTAACCTTGTCCAGCAAGTATTGCAGCAATCAAAGGGGAATATTGCGCCTGAAACGCCACGAATCATGCAGCGCCCCTGAAAAAAACATCCAATTTGCCATTCTTTTCAAATAAAAATATCGCCAAAATAAAATTTTGATTGTATAATTCGCAACCACAATTTAGTATCCCTGAATTATTTCCCATCGGAATGATTTAAGCTCTCGGCCCGTCATGCCCAAGTCATGACCAGGCTTTATATTGGTGTTTTTACTTTTTTTGAATTGATTATGTCCAACCCTTCACGCCTCGCTTTTCAAATTGGCTCCAGCGCTCTTATTCTGGGCCTGGTCGCCACCTTGTCCGCCTGTAACGACAGCAAAACTGCCGCACCATTTGGTAGCACCACCCAACTCACCTTGATGGAAACCACCGATTTACACACCAATATTCGCAGCTATGATTATTTCAAGCTAACCGAAGATAAATCCATCGGTTTGGAACGTACCGCCACCCTGATCAAAACCGTGCGCAGTGAAAGCATGAATTCGATGTTATTCGACAATGGCGATACGATTCAAGGCACGTCTTTGTCCGACTATCAAGCCTTGGTCAACCCCATCGATTGCAGTACCACGCTGGCCATTTACAAGGTCATGAACGATTTGCAATACGATGCAGCAGGTATCGGCAATCACGAATTTAACTTTGGCTTACCGTACTTGAGCCAGGTCACGGGCCAGCAATTTGATATCGAAGGGCAAGCCGCGCCGCGCAAATGCGCCGGACCAAATTTCCCGCAAGTGCTGGCCAATGTGATGAGCAGCAAAACCCGGCAACCGCTGTTTCAACCGTATGTGATTCTCAACAAAACCGTGCGCGCCACCACCGCCGACGGCACACCGGTGACTTCCAACATCAAAGTGGGCGTGATCGGCTTTACCCCACCCGCCATTTTGAATTGGGACAAGCGCTATTTGGACGGCAAAGTGTATACCGAAGGCATACGCGAAATGGCAGAAAAATACGTGCCCAAAATGCGTGCAGAAGGCGCGGATATTGTAGTGGCCATTTCCCACGGCGGGCTGGATAATTCAACCTATAGCCCGGCCATGGAAAACGGTAATTACCATCTGGCCAAGGTAGCGGGCATTGATGCGATGTTAATCGGCCATTCGCATCAAATCTTCCCTGATGCCGCCAGCACCCTGCCGCAATTTAATTTGCCCGGTGTCGATAAGGTCAAAGGCACGGTCAACGGCGTACCTACCGTAATGGCTAATTTGTGGGGCAAGCATTTGGGCGTGATCAAGCTCAATTTACGCTTTGACGGCAGCCGTTGGGTGATAGACCCAACCCAAACCAGCGTACAAGCACGTGCGATTAAAAATGCCGATGGCAGCTTCGTCGCTTCCGACAGCAGCGTCATCGCCTTGGTGGAACCGGAACATCAGGCCACCATCAACTACGTTAAAACCCCGATTGGCCGCACCGACTTTGCCATGACCAGTTATTTTGCCGATGTGGGCGATGTCTCAGCAATTCAAATCGTCAATCAGGCGCAAGCTGCGTATGTGAGCAATTATGTGAAGGCCAATTTGCCGCAATACGCCAGCTTGCCGGTGTTATCGGTTTCCGCGCCCTTCAAGAGCGGCTTTGCTGGCGGTAACGACTTTACTGAAGTGGCCAGTGGCAATGTCGCCATCAGCAACGCTGCCGACCTGTACCTCTACCCCAATACCCTGTACGCGGTGAAAGTGAACGGCACCGATCTCAAAGCCTGGCTGGAAACCGCCGCCAAACGCTTTAAACGCATCGACCCGACCCTCACCACCGAACAAGCCTTGGTCAGCACCTTCCCCGGCTATAATTTTGATATGTTTACCAGCAGCGATATCGCTTACGAAATCGATGTGACGCAAGCAGAA